>SVCR01000076.1 GCA_015058265.1 Clostridiales bacterium | reverse complement strand
CTTCTCTTCGAAGAACCTCTCAATATTCCTTATCTGCGTGGATTTGCCTGCACCGTCTCCACCCTCCAGAGTAATGAAAAGGCCTCTCATCGCGGTCTCCTCCGGGTGGTGCTCCGGACATCAGTCTGTCCGAATCTGTGAGCAGAGAGAACCTCCTCCTGCGCCTGAGCTCTGGCCGCCTGCTCTACTGCTTGTTTCTTGCGGTCACGGAAATTCAGCTTACGGATATTCTCTCTGATGGCATAATACAGATAAGCCGCTGCTCCGATAACGGGCAGCGTCAGAAGTATGATAAACAGAATCTTAAAATAAATCATTTGAAGTTAGTATATCAAAAAACCTCCACATAATGTGAAGGTTTCTGAAAAACACTCTGTATAATTGTTCAGAATCAGTCAGTGAATCTCTTCTGGAAATTCCCCGCTACCCTTGCATTATCAGTGATCACCATGAATGCATTCGGATCGACCCTGGCTATGATCTCTCTGAGATGAACTTCTTCGTATTTCGAGATGACTGTGAGAAGGACATGCGAACTCTCATTGGTATAAGCACCGGCTCCCTCCCAGACAGTGACTCCTCTGCTCAGTTCATTGAGGATAGCTTCCGCCAATCCTTCTTTCTTTGTGAATATCATGCATTCTATCTTGATGTTCTGCGTATGGACCTTGTCGATGAGAACGCCGGTCGCAACCGCAAATATGATAGAGTACAGGACGGTCTCTACATCATACATAAAGAGACATATCGTATAAATGCAGACACTGATGATGATGCCGATAACACCGACCTTAAAGTCAGGATGTGTTTTAGCCAGGCATACACCTACCAGATCCTGTCCGCCCTGCGAGCTTCCGGCTCTGAGAACCAGCCCTGCACCGAATCCCGATCCGAGACCTCCGACAAGCGATGCAAGTATCTTGTCGCTGACGATCGGAGTAGAAGGAACAGGTATAAGTACGAGGAACAAAGACGCCATCCCTATAGATATCAGTGTCGTGATACAGAACTTCCTGCCCATCACTCGATATGCCATCAGGAAGAAAGGCAGATTGATCAGGAAATAGATCACGCCCATGTAATCCACTCCGGGGATCTGCGGAACATGCAGGAACTCCAGCAAAAAAGTCCTTATCAGCTGTGCTATTCCCGTAAAGCCTCCGCTGTACAGATGGATCGGTGTGATCATCAAATTGACTCCGGCTGCATATGTAAGATTACCCAGTACCGTTATGCCGGCGCGGTACAGGGTCTTTTTATTCAATTCCATTTATTCGTATATCTCCATTCAAACAGGATCAAAGCTGTTTAATAAAGCACCTTCTGCGCTTGTGCGGCTCTATATTGAACATCTTCCACTGGCTGTAAACCTTAGTATTCGTCTCGAGCTGAGGCCCCGTTTCCGCCTGCACTATGCCATGCTTATTGCATCCAGTGAACAGATGCTCCATAATGATCCCGTTTACTCCGGATCCCTGCAGTTCCGGTCTTACGGCGATCAGGAAGAGGTCAAGTGTATCATTCTTCTTAAGTGATTTCAGCACTCCCGGCCAGCCGAACGGGAACAGATGCCCCTTACATTGACGCATAGCTTCTGCCATAGACGGCGCACCTACGCCAAAGCCCATAAGATCATCGTTATCATCTACTACCAGGCAGCAGAAATCCGGATCTATGAGAGGCAGGAACTTATTGACATATTTGTCGATCTGCTTGTCATTCAGTTCAACAACGCCATACAGATGCGCATATGCGATGTTGACAAGTTCAAAAGCTTTACGTACATATGGTCTGACATCCAGACGGCTGCGGACCTCCACCTTATGGAATCCCGTCCTCTTCAGCATCGCGTCAGATATCCTCTTCAGCCTCTTGTAGTTAGGATCATCCCAGCCATGAAGAGGGATGAGATGCTCGATCCAGTCTGTGTCTTTGACATAACCGAGAGCTTCCAGATGCTTGAGATAATACGGATGATTGTAATAAGTGATGAACATGCTCCTGCGGTCAAAGCCTTCGACCAGCATTCCCTCACGATCCATATCGCAGAATCCAAGCGGTCCGTGGACCTCATTACAGCCCTTGAGCCTCGCCCAGCTCTCGACAGTCTCGAAGAGAGCTCTGGATACTTCGTAGTCATCTATGAAGTCTACCTGCGAGAACCTCATTCTCTTGGTTCCCCACTTCGCATTCGCCTTGTGACTGAGGATAGCCCCTATACGTCCGACCACCTCGTCTCCCCTATAAGCCAGAAACGCTTTGGCCTCGCAATAGCTGAAAGCCGGATTCCTCTTCGGATCCCAGTCAGCCATATCATCCCCAAAAAAAGCAGGAACGAAAAACCTGCTATCACGGTAAAGGCGGTTCGGATAATCTACAAAGACCCTCCGTTCCGCCTTGGTGGTTACTTCTTTAATAATCAGTTGGTTGCCCACTTTAATAATCCCTTCTTCAGCAAGAACAGTATTGACCGTTCTTCTCACAACGTCAGCAACAGCGTACCATTCGAATTCTACCACACTATTGCGCCTAAGTGTGAAAAAAAGCAGATTATTCTCTTCTGTCTATATCCAGACCGAATTCTGCAGGAAGGAATCTCGGGCACACATTCTCATCTGTAACTATAACAGATGACGCGAGCCTCGTTCCGATACTGCAGGCCTTACTCATCGAGTCCCCGTATGTCAGTCCTATTATGGTCCCGGCGAAGAAAGCATCTCCGGCACCTGTCGTATCATTTACATCGACTTTCATAGCAGGGCAGAAACCATACTCACCATCGAGTTCGGCAAATGCCGCGCCTTCTTCTCCCATCGTTACAACTATGCCCGGGATCTCTGCGTGCCGGATCTTCTCATGCAGGATCTCGGCCATCTCTTCAAGTGTTCTGCTCTCATAATCATCTGAGAAGAGGATTCCCGCCTCCTGTTTGTTGCACACCAGGCACGTTATTCTCTTGATCAGATCCCTGTGTTCTACGGCTATAGACATATTGGACACAGCTGCATAGACCTTTCTGTCATATTTATCCGCCAGATTCAGGATCTTCTTCAGTATAGGTACTTCGATGTCGAATTCCACAGCTATGCTGTCTGCATTTGAGAATATCTCATCTCCGTGCTCGTCCAGAATATCCCCTATCTTGCTCAGGTCCGGCCGCTTTGATATCGATGCCACGACATCTCCGCTGTTATCGAATACCGCAAGCCATGTGCCGAGTCCGTCTTCGACTCGCCTTATGTATTGAGTATTGCAGCGATGCTTATTGAGTTTATCCAGAACTCCCGTGCTCATTCCACTCTCATCTACTACGGTCACCAGAGTTGGTCTCAGCTCTACATTCGCGATATCTTCTGCAATATTTCTGCATACACCGCCATGCACCTCAATGACTTTGCCCGCATTTCTGCCTGCAGGTATGAACTGTGAGTATGGATATCCCTTGATGTCAACAAATGTCCCGCCTATAACAACTATTCCAAGTTTTCTGCTATTCTTCATTTCTCTCTTTCTTTCCGGCCTCGTTCAGATCTCTGTAATACTTGTTCTCCAGTCTGTCATTTACCGCAGTCCTGTCGATGACCAATTTGATTATCTCGTCCAGCTCCGCCCCTTCTGTGTAGTCAGCCGGCGCGTAATACTTGATGCGGTTTTCCTGTATCATCCTGTAGACTCGATCCTTGTTCTCCTTCTCCGGATCATATACGCCTACAGAGTATCCCCCATAGGAATTTACGAGCTTCATGCACGGAATATCTGTCTCGCTGTCTCCGATATATACGATGTTCCTGAACGGTATCCTGATCTCATCAGGGCTGAAGTAGTCATTGACCGCCTCATCGTTGATGTCCAGGACTCCTTTGGATATTCTGAACAGGAACTGTGTCTTGTTGGTGAAATTGACGACCTGCGCCGGCCATATCGCAACGCCGTCGTCATCATAACAGAAGGAGCTGGCATATATTTTCTCGAATTTGTCCGCCACTTCTGTTCCGTCGATCATTTCCTTGAGTCCGGAAGAGATGATGTAATGCTCAACTTCCACGCCTCTGCTGTCCGCATATACAGCTATCCTGTCGAACCATTCCCTGACACCCGAATACAGCTTAACTCTGGACCCATAGCGCTCCAGCATCTCTCTGCGGAATATCTCCTTGCCTCTGGCTCCGCGCAGCATAAGATACATCCACGCCAAAGTCGTATCCATATCATGATCGACTGCCAGCCGGTTGGTCTCCGCCCAGAATTCATTCTGGTTCTCATAATTGATAGCCTGAAGATAGCCCTGCGCCTGCATATTGTCAGGGGAAAGCGTCTTGTCAAAGTCATAGCATATCGCCACGACCGGTCTGTCCCCCTTGGTTTTCCTGACAAATCTGTCCATATCTCTCCGATCTCTCCGCTGAAGGATCACTCTCAGTCCACAAAGTATTTTTCTATCGCAGTGTCTTCCACGAAATCATTCTTCAGTTCTCCAAGCCTCTTAAAGTGTGCCTGTGAGCTGTGTACGGAAAGAGCATCAGCGTCTCTCCACTTCTCTACCAGCAGCATCTCATCAGCATCAGCGGTTGACATATAGTAGTCATATTTGAAGTTCCCGTCCTCTGCTCTGCAGGCAGCATCGATCCCTTCAGCCTTGATCGCTGCAAGAAAATCTTCTCTCTTTCCGGATTTGCATTTATAAGTAACATTCAAAACTATCATAGAATTGCCCTCCATCCGTTTTTTCAGTGTTTTCAATAAGTATATATCAGACCGGCGCAGATGTCATTCAGCGATTTCGCAAGTATAACTATCCCACCCGCATAGCATCTCCGGCATCACCAAAATCCGTATTGTAAAAAGCCCTGCATCAGCGTTATAATACTTACTGCAAATAAGGTCTGTTAGCTCAGCTGGGAGAGCACTTGGGTCACAACCAGGTTGTCGAGGGTTCGAGCCCCCCACAGACCACCATGCGAGCCGCAAGGCTCGCTTTTTTTACAAAAGAGAGCCCCCCACAGACCACCATGCAAAGAGCCTTGAGACCGGACTCGGTTTCAAGGCTCCTTATTTTTCCACTATTTAACCATAGTTATCAGTCTATGATCTTGACTGATTCTATTACCGGCTGATCTTCCGGAGCTATGGTCCCGTTATCATCAAGCGGCTTTGCTTCTGCCGCCAGCTTGTCTACTACATCCTGACCTTCAGTAACATGGCCGAATGCGGCATATTCTCCGTCCAGGTAAGGCGCTTCCTCTACCATGATGAAGAACTGTGAACTTGCACTGTTCGGATCCTGTGATCTTGCCATCGAGATGACACCCTTCTCATGCGCGATATCATTATCGTATCCGTTTGATGAGAATTCGCCGACGATATTCTTATCTGATCCGCCGGTCCCATTTCCATTAGGGTCTCCGCCCTGGATCATGAATCCGTCTATTATGCGATGGAATGTCAGCCCATCGTAGAATCCGTCGTTCGCAAGATCCATAAAGTTCTGAACTGTGATCGGCGCGGTATCTCCGTCAAGCTCCAGCTTGATCACTCCGGCATCCTTGACTGTTATCTCCGCATGATGGATCCCGATCGGTTCTGCCGCTTCTGTGCTCTCTGTCCCTGCCTCAGCTGACTCCGAAGGAGCCGGCTCTTCTTCTTTGTTACCGCAGCCAGCCAGAGCTATCAGCATTACCATCATAAGCAGGAGTCCTGCTGTTCTAAGTACCCTTTTCATTATGATCATTGCCTTTCTAATTTTAATTACTAACGCAGCGGCCGGCTGCAATGCCGGCCGCGATTTGATCCTTCAGGTCTATACGTCTCAATATAGCTCTGCCTTAGAGAGCTGCTGTGATGATAGACATCTTGTATACTTCCTCAGCATCGCATCCGCGTGAGAGGTCATTGATCGGCGCATTGAGTCCGAGCAGGATAGGTCCGTAAGCAGCGTATCCGCCGAGTCTCTGTGCGATCTTGTATCCGATATTACCTGCCTCGATGAGCGGGAATACGAATGTGTTAGCATAGCCTGCTACCTCTGAACCAGGGAACTTAAGCTGTCCGACTGTAGGGGAAACAGCTGCGTCGAACTGCATCTCACCGTCGATCTTCATATCAGGATTCAGTTCTTTAGCGATCTTAGTAGCCTCTGCTGAGAGAGCAACAGTGCCGCCCTTGCCTGATCCCTTGGTCGAGAAGCTGAGCATAGCTACCTTAGGATCGATTCCGAATGTCCTTGCGCACTTCTCGATCTCAACAGCAACCTCTGCAAGCTTCTGTGCACCGGTGAATGTGACATTGCCTTCTTTGTCAACGCTGTCAGTATAATCGAGGTTTACAGCGCAGTCACCCATTGCGATAGTACGGAGATTCTCATCGCCGCCTTCTCTGTTGAGAATGAAGCAAGAGCTGACGAGGTGTGCGCCCGGTTTAGTCTTGACGAGCTGAAGCGCAGGACGGATAGTATCAGCTGTGGAGTATGTAGCACCGCCGAGGAGGCAATCTGCCTTACCCATCTTGACCAGCATGGTCCCGAAGTAGTTGCCCTTGAGCAGAGCTGCTCTGCACTCTTCTGCAGTCATCTTGCCCTTGCGGAGCTCTACCATCTTCTCTACCATTTCTTCCATCTCACCATAGTTCTCAGGATCGATGATCTCTGCACCTTCGATGTTGAAGCCCTTCTCTGCAGCTGCAGACTTAACTGCATCTTCATTTCCTACCAGTACTACTCCCATCAGTCCCTCTGCGAGCAGTCTCGAAGCTGCTTCCTGGATGCGGGCATCTGTACCCTCTGTGAATACGATCTTCTTAGGCTGAGCCTTGACCTTTTCAATCAATTTATCAAACATTTTCAGTCTCCGTCTCTAAATAATAATAGCTGTGATTATAATTTGTGCAGGACTTGAGTCCAACACTTGAATTATAAATCACAGCCTTGTTTATTTCAACACAATCCCTAATCAATCCGCGCCATCAGAATCCGGCGTACGTAAAATCCTGGATAACGAAGATCGACCCGATCAGGTAAAACAGGTATATAGCCGCCATCAAGCCAAAGCAGGTCATCATGTACTTCACGGATATCACGCTGTTGACGCGGTCGTACAGCGTCTTCGGAGTTCCTTCTTCACCTGTCTCAACAGCTTCTCCGGCGTTATCTGTATTCTGCATTTCTTTGATCTTTTCGTCTGCCATATTGCTTATTACTCCTTTTCACAGAATTCGAGCACTTCCTTATCGACCTTGAGCCAGCCTACATGCCACGGATGAGAGCTGTCATTAGTCAGGTAAGGAACATATGCATACTCCATGAGATTGACTGCCTCAGCTCCGTATTCTTCGGACATCTTGATGACCCTGTCTGCCATGGCGTCTCTTCTGCTCTTGTCGCATCCTACATAGTCGAACCATCTTCCGTTGACCGGCAGTATGATTACTTTGGTCTTCAAT
>SVCR01000075.1 GCA_015058265.1 Clostridiales bacterium | reverse complement strand
AAGAAGCTCTTCTTGTTGGGATTGACGACGATCGAGACAGTCAGTTCATCGAACAGCCCGGCTGCCCGTTCTATGATATTGAGATGTCCGTTGGTAACAGGATCGAATGAACCTGCATAAAGAGCATTTCTTTTCATATACTATACATCCTTATCATAGGAATTGTAGCAAAAAAGACCGATATTATCAACAAATCACTCGTAAATGTAGACATCTACGCCGATAGTTCCGTATTTCTTTTCCTTTATTTTAGTCAGTCTGCCATAAGTATCCGATAACATATTATCGTACAGGTGCTCAGCGACCACTATACTACCCTCATCGAGCAGTTCATTTTCCTGCAATATTTCCATGGCATCGTCATAATAGTCCAGCTGATCATACGGCGGATCCATTATGACTACATCTAGCTTTCTGTTGATCCTGCCCAGAGCAGACCTGAAATCGCAATTATATACGATCGATCTGTTTTCAGCCTTGCAATTCTCAATATTATGCATGAGGACTTTGAAATTCTGCCTGTTGCTCTCACAGAAGCAGCATATGTCTGCTCCTCTTGAAAGCGCTTCCAGCCCGAGTGCTCCGCTCCCTGCGAAGAGATCCAGAACAGCTGCCCCCGGTATCCAGTCTCTTATCATGCTGAAGATCGCTTCTCTGACCTTCTCTGTTGTAGGTCTGATCCCCCTCGGGATCTCAATGTTCCTGTATTTATATTCTCCGGATGTTATCTTCATTATTATTAATACTCCTGCGTGGTCGCGTATTTACGTGATCTGAAACATCATACGCTTAGATATATCGAATATCTGATTGATCAATATCAGAGGATATCTGAGTTATCTGCCTGTGCCGCCGATTCCATGTAGCTTCGCACGTGATCCATATCAGTGCCGGAAGGATCGGCTATGATCCTGTCCGCGTCCTGCATAGCCAATTCCAGGATGTCCGTATATCTGCAAAGCATCAGTATATCCCGGCTGTAGTTTCCCGACTGCATAGTGCCCATTATATCCCCTGGCCCTCTCAGCCTGTAATCCTCTTCGCTTATCTCGAAGCCGTCACTCATCTCAGCCATCGCTTTGGCTCTTGCGGCTGCATTTTCAGACTTGCTGTAGTTGATCAGATAGCAATATGACTGCTTATTGCTTCGTCCTACTCTGCCTCTCAGCTGATGCATCTGCGCAAGGCCGAATCTCTCTGAATTCTCTATGACCATTATCGTTGCGTCGGAGACATCTATTCCGACCTCGACGACAACAGTCGCAACGAGGATCCTGGACTTACCGGAAGCAAAATCATTCATGACAGCTTCCTTCTCGTCCCGTCCCATCCTGCCATGCAGGAGAGCCGCCTTATAACCCTTGAATCTCTCGCATATCTCGTTGTAGAGCTGCATTACAGAAGACATGTCATCATCCTCGCTGTCGATGCTCGGTGCAACGATGTATGCGAGGTTCCCTGCTTCCAGCTCCCTGCGTACAGCTGTATAGGCTCTTTCCCTGCTGTCAGGAGTAAGAGCTCGTGTTATTATCGTCTTCCTGTCTGCAGGTCTTGTCCTAATGATACTGAAATCCATATCTCCGAACACTGTCGCTGCCAGTGTTCTTGGTATCGGAGTAGCAGACATCACGCACACATTGACGCCCCTGCCTTTGCGTGCCAGCAGCTTGCGCTGATTGACACCGAATCTGTGCTGCTCATCAGTGATGACAAGTCCGAGATCCGAGAATATTACATCCTTCTGGATTACGGCATGTGTTCCGACGACTACCTTAGCCGTCCCATCGGCTATCTCTCCCAGTATCTCTCTTCTTTCGGCGGCTTTCATGCCGCTTGTAAGCAGCACGACACTCATGCCGAACTTCCCGAGGTCTTCCGACAGCCTTTCATAATGCTGCCTGGCCAAAATCTCTGTCGGAGCCATCATAGCGGATTGCAGACCGGCTGCAGCGCATTTATATATTGCAGCCTCCGCCACGACTGTCTTGCCGCATCCTACGTCCCCCTGGACCAGACGGTTCATAGGCCGGGAAGCGGTCATATCGGCTTCTATATCTTTTATACACCTCTCCTGGCCTTCAGTAAGAGCGAACGGAAGTGAATCGATGAACGGAGTGATATCTGCATCTTCAATTGAAGAATCCCCTGCATCAGACTCTATATCCATACGGCTCAGTCTTACAGCCAGCTGATAGAGCAGGAGCTGTTCATATATTATCCGGTACCTTGCAGCCTTGTAATGACGTTCAGACTGAGGAAAATGGATGTTCCTGAAGGCAAAGCTCTGATCGCAGAGCCGCCTCTCGCTGAGTAACCCGCTGCCGATCCAATCCTCAGTATCCTCTGTTTCAGCCAAAGCAGTTTTTATCAGACCTGTAAGATTAGGGTTCGACACTCCGGCTATTGATCTGTAGACAGGAATGATGCCGCGTATATCCCTCTCGCTGCCCTCAATTGACATCTCGGGATTGACCCATACCCTGCGGCCGTTCCTGTTCTTCATCTTACCGAACAGTATATAGCGGCTGCCGGTCTTGAGGGATTTGCGAAGATAAGGCATATTGAAAAAAGCAGCAAAGAAAACACAGGAGCCGTCATTCAAGGTGCATTCAACAAGGCTCCTGCGACCGGAAAGAGGTCTGATCTGTATCTTGCGCAGTTCACCGCTGACGAGGCAGTCTCTGTCTTCTGCTGCTTCGATCGCCCTGATCACATTCCGCCTGTCCTTATACCTGACAGGATACCAGTTGAGCAGATCTCCTACTGTAACTATTCCGTGAGCGGACAACGCCTGCTTCTTCTTGTTTCCTATTCCCTTTAACTTAGCAATGTCATCTGTAAGCTGCAGCATATCAGCTGTTTCTCCTGACAACTTCGATATTTCTCTTGACCAGCTGTCCCGACATCATGATCCCCTTGACCTGAACTGAGATATTGCCGGGTCTGCCCAGCCTCAGCAGTTCGAAATCCTTCTCTATCCTGTCGAAAATATCTTCAGCGATCCTGGATATGCTCATTCCGAACACCGTAACGATGAAGACTTTGACCCTTACCTGCTGTTTCTTCTCATAGACTTCCAGGGCATCAAAATAATCCGGATCCATGAATCTCGGTGTCTTACCGGATTTCTCCCTGATGACTTTGCCCTTCTTGTTGCAGAGAATGACAGTGTCATTCATATCAAGAAGGTCTTCGATTATCATCCTCTCGATAACTCCCTTATTTACAGCGATCGCTCCGTATTCATTTCTCAATATGACTGACATGTCTCATCCCTTCCCGCGGATCACAGCCGGATACCGCCGACACGATTATTATCATCAGATCAGGACCGGATCTCTTTTTTTATTATAAAACAAAAAGCCTTAAGCATCGAGCTTAAGACCTCTGATTATAATATGCTGTCAGATGGCACGGTTTACCTTGCCCGATCTCAGGCAGCTTGTGCATACAGAAGCTTTTCTGACTCTGCCGTTATCATTGATCCTTACAGTCTGGATATTTGCATTCCATTTTCTTCTTGTATGGATGTTAGAGTGAGAAACAGCGTTCCCTGAAGTCTGACCCTTGCCGCATACTTCGCATTTTCTGGACATTTGCCGCACCTCCTTTATACCGAATTTTCGTGTTTCCTTTTTTCACACGCTCGAATACTATAACACAAACGATATACGCATTGCAAGATTTTTTTTACATATATAGTGGTTCTTTTTCTTTTTCATGTGAATACTGCTTCTTTGCTTTATCACAATTTAAGTGTATAATAACCGATAGTTTGCTGTACAGGGAGATTCTTATGGATCGTTTTTCAAGAAAATCAAGAATAATAGCAATAGTTCTGATCATTTTTGCTGTCATTGCTATTGCTTTCTTTATTTACAGACAGCAGCGCTTCAAACTGCTGGACCGCAGTGCTTTTGACAGCTTTTCACACTCAATTACAGAAGCATATGATCAGTCATTGATCACAGATCAGGAATCACTGACTGAATTCATTACCTCATGGGCTGATGAGAACGGCATCAAATACAGAGTCGATCGTTCCGGTAATATCATTTTCAACCGTTCTGCTGCAAAGCGTAAGAAGAACGTATCTCCTACTGTTATCTGTGTCAGTCTGAATCATAAAACAGCAGCAAATAATGCCGAGCTTCTTGCTTCCGCTGCGATGATCGCCGCATCGGACATAGACTCCGGCCGCAGGACAGTAATATTCTTCAACAATGAAGATGATTCAGGCAGCGGTTACAGGAATATAAACAGCAAGTATCTGTCGTCCAATTCCAAAGTAATATATATGGATAAAGGCGGTTCCTCTCGCATGTCCGTTTCTTCCTTCGCTCAGCAGATCTCTGAGATCTCTATACCTGCAGCAAAGAAGAAAACAAAATGCGACACTGCCGTCAAGATCCATATATCCGGTGCAACCACAGACTCCGTCGGTGGCGGTAAGTCAGCAAGACCTGATCCGCTCGAGACCTTCAGCACGCTGCTTACCCGCCTTAAGAGCAAGTCTACGACCTGTCAGCTTGCAGACTTTACTATCGGAAGCAACGGCAATATGTATACGGATTCACTTGACGCCACTATCCTGATCAACTCATATTCTGTTCCTTCTTTTACTAAATATATCGATAAAAGCATCCGCAAGCTGGAAAATGCTTACAAAGATGATTACCCGGAACTGGAATACTCATATGAGGTTTCTGATGATGAGGATGATATACCGCGTAAAGCATATACCCCTGCTGCTACAGCACGCCTTACCAATGTCCTGTATATGATCAAGACAGGTAATTATAAATATGAAAGCAGTGATGCTGTTCCGGAAGGATTCAGCGCCGGTGATATCTTCGGTCGTAATATATGCACTGATCTTACAGCAGACTCAGGCTCTATCAAGTTGACCGTCATGTCGCAGGCTTATAACAGCGAATATCTTGATCGGATCCTCGGAGATGATCAGGCTGCGGCAGAGCTGTTCGGATGCACAATGTCGACCGCCGACACCTCGGCTCAGTTCATCAATCAAAAGGATGCTCTGGCAAAGACTTTCATGAAAACATATCTCAAGGTGAACGATATCTCCAGCGCGGATTCTGTTCTCAAGAATGCTCCGGATGATTATTTCACACCATGCTCATGGCTGAGTGAGGTCGGACCTAAATGTGATATCATACATATCAGACTCGATAAGTCCAAGGCGAAGATCATAACGAACACCCTGATGTGCTACATAATGACAAAAGGAAACTGGTTCTCATTCTGAAAACATTACTTATCGATCAGGACCTTCAACTGCCCCATCCGCAGTATCGGGTCCTGATTTTTATTTATAAAAAGCTCGCCTGTTTGCATTTTCTTAATTGTAGCTTAAGGTACTCTTATGCTAAAATATAAACGTATGTTAATTAAAATATGGCGAAATATGTCAGTTTTAGGCATACGACGATAATACAATTATAGTTAGGAGGCGAATCAATGAGATCAAACAGAGATAAACGAAGTGACAGCGAACGTGAAATTGATGAATTTCTGTCACAGTTCGAGACTCCTGTTGATGAATTGTCCGCAGACGTTAACTCATATCTCAATCAAACAGATACGACACGAATGACGGCCGCCCGTACTTTCTACGGGAAGGAATTCAGTGATGCCGGCTCCGAAGCGGAAGATATTGCAGATTCCGTAGTTCCGGAGCTTGAGAACGCTATGGCATCAGCTGCTGCAGAGAACTCTGCAGATCAGGCTGCAGCAACTGAATCCGCTTCTGTTGCTGCCGTCCCGGCTTCTGATGCCGGTGCTGCTGCAGGCAAGAAGAAGAAAAAGAAGGCTTCCGGTAAGAAGAAAGCCAAGAAAGCCGCGGCTAAGAAACAGAAGAAGAAGCTTACCGGCAAAGAAATAGCAGCCAAGCTTTTCCTCAAGCCTAATCCTAAATACGACCCTGCCAAAGGAAGATCTTCAGGCAACAAGCCGATGAAGCTAAGTATCAAGAAGCTTTTCCTTGATCTTGTTATGCTTGGCGTCATATTCCTGTTCTGCGGTCTGATCTATGCTCTCGGCTGCATAACATTCGCTCCTCACTACGATTTTACAGACATCTATTCTGCAGTCGATACATCCTCCATGATCTACGATGATGAAGGAAAACAAGTCGACAGCGTTTATTACACTCAGAACCGTAAAGTCGTCAAATATGAAGACATGCCGGAAGATCTGATCAATTCCTTTATCGCTATCGAGGACAAGACCTTCTGGAAGCACCACGGATTCAACTGGACGAGAATGATCGGAGCCGTACTGTCCTCATTCACAGGTCACGGCCGTATAAGCGGTACCAGTACCATCACCCAGCAGCTTGCGCGTAACGTTTATCTTTCTGATATCAAGAGCCAGCGAAGCATCCGCCGTAAGATCATCGAGATGTACTACGCGAGCCGTATAGAACATGCTTTGAGCAAAGAACAGATAGTCGAAGCATATCTAAATACTATTTATCTGGGCTACGGCTGTTATGGTGTAGACGCGGCTTCGAGAATCTACTTCTCCAAGAAAGTCAAGAACCTCGATCTCGTTGAATGCGCTGCTCTCGCTGCACTGCCTCAGGCGCCTGAAGATTACGCTTTGCTCAAGCTCGCTGATTCCGGAGAACAGGTCAGTGATGACTCGAAGATCGTTGCCAGAGATCCTGATACGATAGTCACCAACGATACAGCGCGCGGCAGACGTCAGCTTACACTCAAGCTCATGCTGGATCAGGGCTACATCGATCAGGGTGAATACGACGAAACCGTTGATAAGACTCTGAATTCATTCATAGACCCTACCATCAAATCAGGCAACGGAATCTATTCTTATTTCCATGAATATCTCGTTGAGACTGTTATTCAGGACCTCATGGATAAATATGGTATGGAATACGCTGATGCTGAGCGCATGGTCTACACCAAGGGACTGCAGATCTATTCCACACTTGACAAGAAAGCACAGAAAGTTGTCGCTACGGAGTTCCAGAACCCTGACAACTTCCCTTCCGTCTCAGCTATATACAACACAGACGCTGACGGAAACATGCTGAACAACGACGGCGATATCGCTTTGTATAACTACGACCACTTCTTTGACGAAGACGGCAACTTCATCCTTTCCGGAGATGATGTCAAGTTCAAGAAGGACGGATCGGTAGTTATCAAGAAAGGCCGCGACCTGAACATCTACGAGACCGAGGTCAACGGCGCAGTTGATTACAGCCTTGAATTCAAGAATTATTACAGGATCATCGATGATAAGCTGTATTCGATCCAGGGAGGTTATGTAAACATCCCTTCAACTTATAAGTCAGCTAATTCCAAAGGCAATCTTGTCATTTCGGCGGATTACTTTACAGACCCGGCATATGAAGGAGATATAGAGAAAGACGGAGACCGCCTGATCATCACAGATGAGGCCTACTCTCTTGCTTCCAGAACACTCCAGCCGCAGGGCGCGATGGTAATCGTCGGAGTCGGCACCGGAGAAGTCAAAGCGATGGTCGGCGGCAGGACATTCAAGGGTCAGAAGCTCCTCAACAGAGCAGTCAATGCCCGTCAGCCGGGTTCTTCCATCAAGCCGCTTTCAGTATACGGAGCTGCTCTTCAGAAGAGCTATGATCTCGCAGCCAAGAACAAGAAATGGAGCTACACTGACTTCAAGATCGACAAGCAAGGT
>SVCR01000074.1:4013-7726 GCA_015058265.1 Clostridiales bacterium | reverse complement strand
CCCCTATCTCCGCGGATCTGAGCGCAGCTGTCGTATCTGTTGTGAAGAAAGGACTTCCCGTTCCGCCGCCGAAGACGACTACTTTGCCCTCATCGAGATAATCAAGTGCCTTACGTCTTGCATAGCCCTCTGCCATATCTCTGATCTCTATCGCTGTCATCAGCTTGGCCGGGCATCCGATCGACAGAAGTGCGTCCTGGACTGCAAGCCCGTTCATTACTGTCGCAAGCATTCCCATGTAGTCAGCTGTCGGTCTGTCGATGTTCTCGCCTGTCCTTCCGCGGAAGAAGTTACCGCCTCCGCATACTACAGCGACTTCAACGCCCGCATCTCTGATCTCCTTGATCTGCGCAGCGACCTTAGCAAGCTGGTCCGCATTGACTCCGAACTTATCCTCGCCTGCAAGCGCCTCACCGCTGATCTTGATAAGAACTCTCTTATATTTGATTGCCATAAATTACTCCTGTAGATACATTTTGTGCTTTACCGATGGCATCTGTTGTTCGCCAACATCCACCTATCAGATTATAGCATCTTTGCGATCCAATCTCCACGATTTCAGCACTGATCACGGTCTGATATCTATAACTTCTTCCGACGCGACCGCTGCATCAACCAGAGCCTTGACATCGAGAGCCGCTTCTGATTTCTCGATCCTGTCGAGCTTAGGCTTTGTAACAGGATGTTTCGGCAGGAATACCGTGCAGCAATCCTCATATGGCTGGATCGAGATATCGTATGTGCCGATCTCTCTGGCCTTATCCATGATATCCACTTTGTCCATCGCTATAAGCGGACGCATGACCGGCATCGTAACGACAGAATCCGTTACGACCAGCGCCTCTGCGGTCTGGCTTGCTACCTGTCCGAGATCCTCACCGGTTATCAGCATCATATCTCTGTTCTTCAGAGCTATCTGTTCAGCGATCCTCATCATGAATCTTCTCACAAGCAAAGTGGTCTCATCCTCAGGGCAGTTCTGTACGATCTGTTCCTGGATAGGAAGAAGGTTGATGACATGCATGCGTACAGTTCCCATATATCCTGCCAGGACCTTGACCAGATCCTCAACTTTCTTCTGCGCTCTCTGGCTCGTGTACGGATATGAATGGAAGTGGACAGCTTCAATGCTCATGCCTCTCTTGGCCATCATGAATGCCGCTACAGGGCTGTCGATGCCTCCGGACATGAGTATGAGACCTTTGCCGTTGGTGCCGAGCGGAAGGCCGCCAAAGCCTTTGATCTTATCTCTGAAGATATACGCGCCTTCACGTCTGACATCTACCGTCAGTGTGACATCAGGATCGTGTACATTTACATTAAGCACCTTGCAGGTCTTCAGTATGATCGCTCCGACTATCCTTCCTATCTCAGGAGACTGGACTGCGAAGGACTTATCGGCTCTCTTGCCCTTGACCTTGAAGGTCTTGATGTTCTCCTCATCCATTATCTTCAGCATCATCTGAGCTGCCGCTTTGCCTATCTCATCGATGTCTTTAGGCGCTTCAACTGCAGGGCTGACTGACGCAACGCCGAATACTCTTACGCATTTTGCGATCACGTCATCTTCAGGGACCGTATCCGGAACTCTGACGAACATGAGTCCGTCGATCCACTTTGCTTCAGCACCGTCAAAGCACTCTATCGCATGCCTGACTCTCTCGAGGAGTATCCTCTCGAAGTAAGGCTTATTCATGCCCTTAAGGGCGACTTCGCCGCAGCGAACTATATAAAGATTCTTTTCCAAGTCATTCTCCTGTTATGTAGATCTATCTGAAGCTCCCCAGCTTGCGGAATCTGTTTACCGCTGCTTTGGTCCTGCTTATCACCTCGTCCATCTCCTCAATTGTGTTGAACTCGGAGAAGCTGAACCTCAGAGCACCTTCTATCTGCTTGTGGTTGAGTCCCATTGCCTGCAGGACGTGGCTGTCGCCGGTCTTATGCGAAGCGCAGGCCGATCCCGTAGATACGAAGATCTTATCCTGCTCAAGCGTATGGAGGAGCACCTCTCCCCGAGTTCCAGCAAAAGTAAGATTGAGGACCGACGGGCATCTCGTCCCACTCTCATGGAGAGTGTAGCCGATCGTATCAGGCCCGTTCAAAGTCACATCAGCAAGCTCAGTCATGAGTCCTTTGCGAAGATATTCGTTGACCTCTCCCATTTTTACCATTTTGGTCACGAGATCTTCGTGTGATCTCTTAGCAGCAAGTCCAAGGCCGGCTATTCCCGGCGTATTTTCAGTGGATGAACGATAACCGTTTTCTTGTCCACCGCCCGTAATAAGCGCCGGAAGCTTGATATCCTTGTCCATATACAGGAATCCAATGCCTTTAGGTCCGTGGAACTTGTGACCGCTGACCGATACCAGATCGAATCTCATGTCATCAAGAGGTACTTTGCCGAAAGCCTGAACAGCGTCTGTATGGAAAATGATGCTCGTTCCGTGTGTCTTATTGAACTCTCTGACTATCTTCGCCGCTTCAGCGACAGGTTCGATGGTCCCGACCTCATTATTCACTGTCATGATGGACACGATGATCGTATCCTCAGTCAAAGCAGCTTTCAGCACCTTGGCATTCACTGTTCCGGTGCTGTCACATTCCATATAGTCTATGACAAAGCCATCTTCCGCCAGTCTCTTGCATGTCTCGAGGATCGCAGGATGCTCTATCTTCGTAGTAATGATCCTCTTCCCTCTGCGTCTCATCTTGCGAGCAGAAGACACAAGTGCCATGTTGTCGCTTTCCGTCCCTCCGGATGTGAAAACGACTGTTCCGCCGGCATACATCAGATCTTCGATCTGTTTTCTTGCTTCAAAGAGTATATTGCCCGCTTCAAAGCCCAGAGAGTGGAGTGACGAAGGATTTCCGAAGTTCTCTTTCGCGATCCTGTACTGCAGGTCTGTTACTTCATCGTATTGTCTTGTAGTAGAACTGTTATCAAGATAAATCATAATAAATCCGTTCTTCCTGCGAAAGGCTCCCCGGATAAGCGGGGAGCCTCCCATTGTGATTTCAATATTTGTGTTCTTATAGTTCCGCCTTCGTATGCATTCCGGCCATCATTTCCGATGATCCTTACTTGGCGAATTCTGTCGCTCTGGTCTCTCTGACCACATTGACCTTGATCTGTCCCGGATACTCGAGTTCTGCCTCGATCTTCTTCGCGATCTCTCTTGCGAGCATCGGTACCTCGTCATCCTTGACCTGGTTAGGCTTAACAGCTACGCGGATCTCACGTCCTGCCTGGATAGCGTATGACTTGTCGACGCCCTTAGTCGAGTTTGCGATCTGCTCGAGATTCTCAAGTCTCTTGATGTATGATTCCAGAGTCTCTCTGCGTGCGCCAGGTCTTGCAGCTGACAGAGCATCTGCTGCTCCGACCAGCATAGCCTCAAGTGTTGTCGCTTCTACATCGCCATGATGTGATTCGACACAGTTGATGACTTTCCAGGATTCTTTATACTTCTTGCAGATATTGACGCCGATCTCGACATGTGTACCTTCTACCTCATGGTCGATAGACTTGCCTATATCATGCAGGAGTCCGCCTCTTCTTGCGAGCTTAGGATCAAGTCCGAGTTCCTCAGCCATCATACCGGCAAGAGTAGCGACCTCGATGGAGTGCTGCAGTACATTCTGTCCGTATGAAGTTCTGTATTTAAGTCTTCCGAGGAGCTTGACCAGCTCAGGATGCAGGTTGTGCACTCCGG
>SVCR01000074.1:0-4003 GCA_015058265.1 Clostridiales bacterium | reverse complement strand
TCTCTCTCCCTCTTCCTTGATGATGTTGTTGACTTCCTTGGTAGCCTTCTGGACCATCTCCTCGATCCTTGCCGGATGGATACGTCCGTCGACTATCAGTTTCTCAAGAGCGATCCTTGCGATCTCTCTTCTTACCGGATCAAAGCCTGAAAGGATAACGGCTTCAGGCGTATCATCGATGATCAGATCGACACCCGTCAGTGTCTCTATAGCTCTGATATTACGTCCTTCTCTTCCGATGATCCTGCCCTTCATATCGTCGTTAGGCAGGCTGACGACTGATACCGTACTCTCTGTGACCTGATCTGCTGCATATCTCTGGATAGCAGTGGTGATGATCTCTCTTGCTCTCTTATCGCCTTCTTCCTTGGCTTCGCTCTCGATCTTAACGATCAGATCGGAAGCATCCTTGCGGATATCTCCCTCGACTTCTTTGAGCAGGATCTCACGAGCTTCGTCTCTCGTATATCCCGAGATCCTCTCCAGCTCAGCAACCTGTTTAGCGATGTAAGCATCGATCTCTTTGTGTTTGTCGTTCATCGACTGCTCTCTCTTGGAGAGATTGTTCTCGCGCTTCTCGATGCTGTCAAGCTTGCGGTCGATGTTTTCTTCCTTCTGAAGAATCCTGCGTTCGGACTTCTGGACCTCGTTCCTTCTTATCTTGAACTCCTTCTCATAGTCCTCTCTCAGCTTATGTATTTCCTCCTTTGCCTCAAGTACCTTCTCCTTCTTGAGACTGCTTGCAGTATTCTGCGCATCCAGAATGATGTTCTGTGCTTTCTGTTCTGCGCTTCCGATGGCCTTTTCACCTATGTTCTTGCGATAGATATAACCTGCGAATATACCGACAATAAGGAATACAATGCAGAGTACAACAGCTAATACTGGTGACATATGCACCTCCTTATGTTATTAAATTTGTAATCTATACATTTAAGACCTGCACATTATCCGGCATGCCGTTAATGTATGATGTGGTCATAGTTGTTCCCGAGCCACTACATATGGCATGTATAAGAAAAGCAGTCTAATTGCATAATTTTACCTAAATATTATACATTGCCATCCTATGCCAGTCAATATAAACACGTTAGTGTGGTGCAACTTTCAGGCCCCTCTTCCGCCTGCAGGAGGCGCTCAGAACTGCATCTGCATCAGGCCATGTACTTTTACGGTCTTTAATTATTTACATCTTGAAAAGATAATATTTTAAGACTATACTTTTGATATGAAAAAGCGCATGATCACTTACTTTTATTACTTTAGATAGAACGGCGCGGGCAAGTTGCAGATAACTGCTCGTGTTTGTTTGAGGCGTTGTCTGTAAGGTAAGTGAGTTTTAAAGATACTTCGAGCCGTATGGAAACGCCATACGGCTTATTATTTAGCGGCCGGTGATCAATGCTGCAGAAAAAGTTGTTTAAGAAAGGAGCTAAAACCGTGGAAACTAAAGAACTCAACATTAACAAAATCGCATATTGCGGCGGAATGAATCCGGAAGATTATAAAGCGACCTGCTTCGTCGCTCCTGACATCTCTCACATAGACTATCCTAGCTACGACAAGACATATGAAGCTGTTGTATCAGGAGAATGTGATGCTTGTGTACTTCCGTTCGAAATGAGCCGCAGCGGCAAGGTTAATCATACAATGGACCTGTTCTATCAAGGAGATCTCAGCATAGTAAAGGTTTTCAAGTGGAATGACGGCAATGAGGTCATTCGTTATGCAGTTCTTGCCAGAGAAGCAAATGAGACAGCATGCGAAGAAGGTTCACGCTTCATGATGATTTTCACAGTCAAGAACATGCAGGGCACACTTGTTAAAGCCATCAATGCCATCAGCAGCAACGGATTCAATATCCGCTTCCTCCACACAAGACCTCTTGAATACGAGGAATGGGGTTATTACTTCTACGTTGAGTGCGATGGTGACGATACTTCTGCAGAAGGTCAGAAGATGTATGCTGATCTCAAGAATGTATGTGAGTCTCTGAAGACCGTAGGTCGCTACCCTTCTAAGTAATCACGTATTATTTCTGACTATCATACAGAAATACACGAACCGGGGTTTCAGACCCCGGTTTTTTCATCTTAAGAAGCAGCTTAGGCTTATAGGACAAACCGTGTTGGTAAATTCTCTAAGAATTCTCATTAACGAAAGCGGCTCCTCCCTTTCGGGAAGAGCCTGCTTTCATCAATTAACAGACATGAGTTATCTGATTTCCTTCTGCTCAGAAAACCACATTATTTGATTTTGGCTTTCTTTACATTGGACCATGTGCTGTAATAGGTCTTGCTGCCCACCTTCATATATGTACGCATGCGTACATAGTATGTCTTCTTGGATTTCAGCTTCTTGATCTTCAGCGATACCTTCTTGAATCCTTTCACGTTCTTGACCTTATTACCCGACTTGAAATTCTTCTTCAGGCTGTACTGGATCTGATATCCGGTGATCGTGGACTTGGACATCTTAGTTGCCATTTTCTTCCACTTTACGGTCATAGCCTTCTTGGCCGGAACGACCTTGGAAAGCTTATTCGCCTTAGGGTTGATATCGAATTTTGCAGTTACTGAATCCTTGTAAGCACCGGTTCCTGTGATCACAACAGATGCGGTTCCGACATCCTTGTTGGAGCTGTACTCTACAGTATAGTCAGTTCCTTCAGCAAGGGTAACATCGTTGAGTACTACTACCGGTTTAGGTGTGAGTGCCTTGCCTGTATATGTCTTAGCTGACAGTCCGGAAACTTCCGCTTCCTCGATCGACTGTCTGACAAGAACAGGGATCACTTCGGTCTGCTTCTCGCCGCAGAGTTCGCATGTGCGTTCTCTGGATCCTGCGTTCTCATATGTCGCAGGCTCTGTAACCTTCCATGCGCCCCACTTATGAGCATCAGGATCGACAGCTACTGATTCTGTCTTGGTCTCGCCGCAGACACTGCAGGTGAAAGTCTTCACGCCTTCTGTTTTGCATGTAGGAGCTGTTGTGATCTTTCCTTCATCCCAAGTATGGACACCTGTCGCAGAGACTGCTTCGGTCCTGGTCTCGCCGCAGACGCTGCAGGTGAAGGTCTTCACGCCTTCTTTAACACATGTAGGCTCTGTGGTGACCTTGCCCTCATCCCATGTGTGCTCGCCTGTTGCAGGAACTGCTTCGGTCCTGGTCTTGCCGCAGACGCTGCAGGTGAAGGTCTTCACGCCTTCCTTAGCACATGTAGGCTCTGTGGTGATCTTGCCCTCATCCCATGTGTGGACACCTGTCGCAGGGATCTCTTCTGTCTTAGTCTCGCCGCAGACGCTGCAGGTGAAGGTCTTAACGCCCTTTTCAGCACATGTAGGTTCTGTTGTGACCTTGCCCTCATCCCAAGTGTGGATACCTGTCGCAGGGATCTCTTCTGTCTTAGTCTCGCCGCAGACGCTGCAGGTGAAGGTCTTCACGCCCTTTTCAGCACATGTAGGTTCTGTTGTGACCTTGCCCTCATCCCATGTGTGCTCGCCGGTTGCAGGGATCTCTTCTGTCTTAGTCTTGCCGCAGACGCTGCAGGTGAAGGTCTTCACGCCCTTTTCAGCACATGTAGGCTCTGTGGTGACCTTGCCCTCATCCCATGTGTGGACACCTGTCGCAGGGATCTCTTCTGTCTTAGTCTCGCCGCAGACGCTGCAGGTGAAGGTCCTGATTCCTGCTTCTCCGCAGGTTGCCGGCTTAGTTACTGTGCCTTCATCCCAGGTATGAGTATGATAAGGAACAGCTTCTTCTCTGGTCTGTCCGCATACTGTGCAGGTGTATGTCATGACGCCGTCAGCCTCAGGAGTAGGCTCAGTTGTGATCTTACCTTCATCCCAGATGTGTTTTCCGGTTGCAGAGATCTCTCTGGTCTGCGTATGAGACGAATCGTTCTTGCAGACGCGGGCCTCTTCTCCGGCTTCTCCGCATGTCGGAGCCTTGGTCTGTGTCCATGCTCCCCAATTATGATTGTTCGCATCGATCGGGATCGTTT
>SVCR01000073.1 GCA_015058265.1 Clostridiales bacterium | reverse complement strand
TTAATCTGAAAACTGATTATGATCCGGTCATAATCGGGAACTTCTGCTCCCGGGTGAGCCGTTCAGAGATCGATACTCACCTTCGGAGATCGAATATGCTTCATTTATACACTCAAATATGATATCATCTGTTAGCTTATACAATTATTATAGGGATGAAAATAATGACTTTAAAAGAACTCAAGATCGGCAGATCCGCAGTAATTAAATCAGTCGGCGGCAGTGGTGCTCTTCGGCAGCATTTTCTTGATATGGGTGTAATCCCGGGTGTTGAGATCACAGCAGTAAAGTACGCTCCGCTGGGTGATCCTGTTGAATATAGAATACACGGATATGAGCTGACTCTCCGTCTCTCAGATGCTGAACAGATCGGTATCGAAGAGATCAACGAAAGCAGCTCTGTTAATTTAATGAACGATAGAATCGGGCAGAAATCTGAACACCCCGGCCTCGGTGAAGGCGGCAGATTCCACCCCAAGGGTACCGGCAACCCGCTTCCGGACGGTACAAAGCTGAGATTTGCTTTGGTCGGCAACCAGAATTGTGGCAAGACCACCCTCTTCAACCAGCTAACCGGCTCCAATCAGCATGTCGGCAATTTCCCCGGCGTAACAGTCGACCGCAAGGACGGCGTCATCAAGGGCCATCCTGACACTCTGGTAACAGACCTTCCCGGCATATACTCGATGTCGCCATACAGCAACGAAGAGTTGGTGTCACGGAGCTTTGTCCTGGATGACAAGCCACACGCTATCATCAATATAGTCGATGCTACCAACATCGAGAGAAATATGTATCTGACGATGCAGCTCCTTGAGATGGATATCCCGGTAGTTGTCGCTTTAAACATGATGGATGAACTCCATGCCAACGGCGGCACGGTAGATGTGAATGAGATGGAAGCTCAGCTCGGCACCCCTGTAGTCCCTATCTCGGCGGCTAAGAATCAGGGAATAGATGAGCTTGTCGACCATGCAATACATATAGCAAAGTATCAGGAGAAGCCTCTTCGTACGGATTTCTGCGATCAGAATGACCACGGCGGTGCTGTCCACAGATGCATTCATGCAGCCTCTCATCTCATCGAGGACCATGCACTCAATGCCGGACTGCCACTCAGGTTTGCGGCGACCAAAGTCATCGAAGGAGATCCGCTGGTCATCAACAAGCTGCAGCTTACGCGCAATGAGGAAGAGACCATTGAGCATATAGTACTTCAGATGGAGGAAGAGCGCGGACTTGACCGGAGTGCTTCGATAGCCGAAATGCGCTTTGACTTCATATACAAAGTCTGTGATCTGACTGTTACTAAACCTCACGAGAGCCGTGAACGGATACGCAGTGAGAAGATCGATACTTTCCTGACAGGCAGATTTACAGCAATACCTGCTTTCATAGTTATTATGGGTCTGGTATTCTTCCTGACATTTAACGTGATCGGTGCCTGGCTTCAGAGATTACTGGAGAGCGGGATAGATCTGTTAACGGTGTGGATCGATGGTGTCCTGACCGATGCAGGTGTTAACGTTGCGGTACACGATCTTATTACAGAAGGTATCTGCAGCGGTGTCGGAAGCGTGCTGAGCTTCCTGCCGATCATAGTCACCCTCTTCTTCTTCCTGTCAATATTGGAGGATTCAGGTTATATAGCAAGAGTAGCATTCGTGATGGACAGGACGCTGCGGAGGATCGGTCTGTCAGGCCGGAGCATAGTCCCTATGCTGATAGGTTTTGGTTGTACTGTTCCCGCAGTTATGGCAACCAGGACTTTGCCGAGCGAGCGCGACAGGAGAATGACTATCCTCCTTACACCTTTCATGAGCTGCACTGCCAAAGTTCCGATCTATGCTTTCTTCGTCAACGCATTCTTCCCGCGTCACGGCGGTCTGATCATGGTAGGTCTGTACGTGCTTGGGATCCTGACAGGCGTGTTCGTTGCAATGCTTTACAGAGGAACTCTGTTCAAAGGCGAAGCCGTTCCGTTCGTAATGGAGCTGCCTAACTACCGCATGCCGGGTCTTAAGAACGTTATGCAGCTGCTGTGGGAGAAAGCCAGAGATTTCCTCCATAGGGCATTTTCGGTCATTCTGATCGCAACAGTCATCGTATGGCTCCTGCAGAGCTTTGACTTCAGGTTCAGGATGGTAGATCAGCAGGACAGCATCCTGGCTTCTATAGCCGGACTTCTGGTGCCGCTGATGAAGCCGATCGGTCTCGGAGACTGGCGCATCTGCACCTCGCTGATATCGGGATTTATGGCCAAAGAATCCGTTGTTTCGACGCTCGGGATACTGTTCGGCAGAGGAGTCACTTCAGCTCTGACATCTGCAACAGCAGCATCACTGCTTGTTTTCTCATTGCTCTACACACCTTGTGTTGCAGCTATAGCGACGATACGCAATGAGATGGGTTCCCGCTGGGCCATACTGGTCATAATCTGGCAGTGCTTCATCGCATGGATCGCTGCCCTGATCGTATTCCTGATCTTCGGGGCGGCATGATCCGTAAGAACGGTCTGCAGTAAAGGCTTTTGAATCGATTTACAGCAAATAATCAAGGATCCATCTGTATATTACAGGTGGATCCTTTTTCAATGTCTTGACCTTGGCACAGCTTTCTCTTGATTGAAATCAGGCGCTGAGCTTCTGCGTATTGTAGAGTTTTGCATACTCGCCGCCTTGAGCCAGCAGCTCCTCATGAGTCCCGGACTCTGTTATCCTGCCGTTCTCTATGACGATGATGCGATCCGCGTTCTTAACGGTAGCCAGCCTGTGCGCGATGACAAGAGAAGTCCGTCCTCTGGCGAGCAAGTCGAAGCTGTGCTGTATACGCTGTTCTGTAACTGTATCCAGTGCTGAAGTAGCCTCGTCGAGGATAAGTATCTTCGGGTCCTTGAGGAAGATACGGGCGATAGAAAGCCTCTGTTTCTGTCCTCCTGACAGCTTTGTTCCCCTTTCTCCGACATATGTGTTGAACTTGTCCGGCATCTCCATGATATCGTTATAGATCTCAGCCTTCTTAGCCGCTTCGACCACCTCATCAAAGGTCGCTCCCGGCCTGCCGTAACGTATATTCTCAAGAATCGTATCTGCGAATATGAACACATCCTGCTGGACGATGCCTATGTTCCCGCGCAGAGAAGTTTTGGTCACGTCCCTGACGTCCTGTCCGTCTATAAGGATGCTCCCCTCTGTCACATCATAGAACCGCGGTATCAGCTGGCAAAGCGTACTCTTCCCTCCGCCCGACGGTCCGACTACCGCGACAGTCTCTCCCGCTTTCACGTGGAGATCCAGATGATCTATGACTTCAGTATTCTCATCATAAGCGAAAGAGATATCGTTTACATCTATTCGCCCCTCGGTCACCTCTATCGGACCGGCATCCGGACTTTCAACTACCACCGGCTTCATATCCATTATCTCGCAAAATCTTCTCAAACCGGCCATTCCGTTGGTGAATATCTCCGCAAACTGTGACATCTTGCGAACCGGAGAAACGAAAGCATTGACGAACAAAGTAAAGGTAATGAGATCGATGTAGTTCATCCGGCCGTTCATTATAAGGTATCCGCCGAAAGCTATCACTACGACAGGCATAATTCCCATGAAGAATTCCTGAGATGCGAAGAATACGCCCATAGCTTTGAAGTAAGTTTTCCTGGCCTGGATGTATGAATCATTGGACTGCGTGAATCTGTCCTGCTCCACTTCTTCATTGGCGAAGGCTTTGGACGTTTTCATGCCGGAAAGGCTCATTTCGATATCCGCATTGATGCCGGCCAGCTTTCTCTTTACTTCTGTAGAAGCTGTTGCCATGCTCCTGCGCCTGTTCACGACTACAAGGAGGCATGCAGGTATCAGGAGCGCAACGATCAGAGCAAGTCTCCACTCCATGATGAACATGAAAGTGAGTGCTCCGATGATCGTGACTGTAGAAATAAGCAGATCTTCAGGCCCGTGATGAGCGAGCTCAGTTATCTCAAACAGATCACCGGTCAGTCTGCTCATCAGCTTGCCTGTACGGTTCTTATCATAGAATTCAAAGTCGAGCTCCTGAAGGTGGACGAAGAGAGCGGAACGTATATCCGCCTCGACCAGTACTCCGAAGAGATGCCCGAGATATGTCATCAGGAAATTGCCCGCTGACCTGAGAACGTAGAAAAGCGCCACGCAGAACATGAGGGCGAAGAAAGGCCCGTATTTGTTGTCCGGCAAGAGATTGTACATTGCAAATCTTGATACCAGCGGAAATGAAATATCTATCGCAGAGACCATCACCGCGCAGAACATATCAAGAAAAAACAGCTTCTTATGGGGTCTGAAGAAATCAATAAGTGTTTTAATCATATCAGAAGTGTTCATCATCCTTAGAATTGAAGTAGCCTTTGTTTCCGCCTGATGAGTTGCTCTTCTTTGAACTTGATGAGGAACTCTTGCCTTTTGATCCGGATGATCCCGATGATCCTGAGCCTCCGGACGGCGCGTAGTATACGACCGGATCGGATACCGTCACGGTTGTCTTGAAAGTTGTCCCGCCTGAAGACACTTTGATCACAGCTTCACCGGGAGCAGCGGCGGTCAGGACACCTCGTTTCGAAACAGTCACCACTGACTTGTTCTTGCTTCTGAACTTGATCGGCTCTGAAGAAAACTTCTCCGGCTCCAGTTCCGGTTCCAGAGTCAGCGTGTCTCCTGTCGTCATACTTATATTCTTCTCTATACCGTTGATAGACGTGACCTTAGGAACTACCTCCAGCTCCACATCCTCAGAGTAACCTTTCGCTGACATCGTCATTACGGCCTGTCCTACTTTGATCGCATGGATCATGCCGTCATCATCGACTTTCAGTATCTTATCATCACTTGATGTGAAAGTCACGGGCTCGTTCCTGAACCAGTCAGGATGAACAGAATACTCCGGACTCATATCATCTCCGATATAGATCATAGTCCCGTTCTCCGGTCCTGTGATGTCCTCGACTTCTTTAGGTACCCAGATATAGAAGCCGATACCTGCTGCAAGGATCAGCACAAGTGCTGCAAGGGCTGCCTTGCCGAGCTTAGATATCTTTCTTCTCTTTTTATGTCTGACAGCAAGCCCTGCCTGCAGCGACTCGAGATCATGCAGCATATCATCAGCTGATGAATAACGATCATCCGGATCATAAGCGCAGGCTCTCAGCACGATATCCTTAAGCGCCTTCGAGCCATTTCTCGGCGGATCCATCTTATGATCATTAATCCTCTTCAGGAGAGCTTCTTCCCTGTCATGGAGCTTGATAGGCTCAGGGTATACAGGCATGAAAGGACCTCTGCCGTCATTCAGGAAACGGTACATGACCAGCCCGAGGGAATAGAGATCAGCGCTATGGCCGTATTTCCTGCCCCAGTATACCTCCGGTGCCATATACGCATATGTCCCTTTGCGCGACAGGACTGTGGATGTGTTCTCAATGATCCGCGCTATACCAAAGTCACCGAGCTTGTAATTCCCTGCTTCTGAAATGAATATATTTTCAGGCTTGATATCCCTGTGTATTACTCCGTATTTGCTGCATAGTACCAATGCTTTGCAGATATCGATGCCAATTCGGGTGACATCATCGGGCGACAGCGGATTGTCTATGCAGTATCTGACCAGAGGTGTCAGTTCTTCCATTCTTATCAGGATATCCCAGCCAAAGTCCTCTTCATGCTTGAAGATCTCGTGGTCTTCGTAGCTCGCTATGTTGCTGTTACCTTTGAGTTTCTCCAGCAGTTCGAATTCCTGAGTAGTTTCCTCCAGTGCATTCCGGATAAACTGCTCCGCTTCCTCGCGGGACATGCCGCCGGCCATAAGCGATTCGAGCTCTAATTCCCCTGCTGCCGGGATCGTCATCGCTTTCAACGCAGAATAATAGACGTGACCAAGGGAATCCTCACGCCTGATACGATACAGATGCCCCTCTGCCCCGCTTCCGAGTTCTTCGGTTATGTACCATGCCCCGAAGATTGGCTCATATCTGCTGTAATCACGATCCTTCAATCTGTGTCCTCCTGAGTTTTCAGAAAATCTGCGGCAGTATCTACTGCCGCAGAATATGTTACTTGACCCTGACGGTCAGCACTTTGGAAAACGGACCGTACTTCTTCTTTCCATTCTTCTTAACGAAAGCTCTCAGCTTATAGCGATACTTCTTATGCCTGCTGAGTCCGCGGTGTGTAACTGACTTGACTGTCTTGTTTCTGGTCAGCGCTTTGACGTATTTTCTGCTTCCAGGATACTTTATCCACAATTCATATCCGGACGCTCCGCTCACCTTTTTCCATGACAGTTTATTCGCGCCTTTAGTTCTCTTTGAACACCTGAACGACGGCTTTTTGAGTTTAGTAATCTTGTTTACTACAGTTCCGGAGTTTTGATCAGTTCCGGAGTTTTGATCAGTTTCGGAGTTTTGATCCGTTCCGGAGTTTGGGTCCACTACTCGGACCTTAATGAACTCCGTAATCGGTCGATAGTTCATATCGCCAATAGTCTTTACAGTGACTGAGGCCGTTCCCGGTTTATATGCCGTGATAACGCCTTCACTATTAACTGAACAAATATCAGTCTCTATGCTCTTATAAATGAGTGGTACATCACTTTTCAAATCCATCGCGACAACATCGCCCGGTTGTACGGTTATAGTGTCCGGCGTAATTTCGGGTTCTTTTCTGGTATCTTTACCCGTCACGTACAGTTCAAAATGAATTGATTCGCTGCCGGGCTCAGTACAATATGCATGAACAATTGCTTTACCGGGAGATATCAGCCGGACATATCCGCTGTCATCAACTGCAGCAACGTAGCTTACCGAATCATCCGCGCCGGATCCGCTCGGGGTTGTTACAGAATAGTTGATTGTGATATCTTCGTTGAACACAGGCTCGATACGGAATCCGCCTTCAGATGTATTCATAGTGAATTGGTTGTTATAATTAGCGTTATACGTGAAGACTGTGCCGTCGTTCTTTATGCAATTTAATCCGATAAGACCGCCGACCACCTTAACATGGCATTTCAAGGTGCAGGCCTCATAGTATTTATCTTCAGGTATCACAATAGTGATATCGACGGTTTCGCCATTGGTTCGCTTGTGAAGGATCACATCTGCAACCGGCATATCCCTACGCGGTTTGATCTCGAGTACATCCGGATCAGAAGAAATGTATTGCGCATTGATGAGGCCCGCATTACAATCGAGTTCCGGATCATTAGTATGGTTTATTGCATAATACTCATCGTCATCAAGAGCTCCATCAAGTTGTATACTATATGAATGATTACGTATGTCAAAGTATGCGGCTCCAAAATCTCCGCCATCGGTCATTGGGGCACCATCGTAATTATCGAATCCCCCCAAATGTAAATAATCATCATCAGGATCATCCGGTGCGTAACAATAATACTGTACATGAACCTTGTGACGGAATTTCTCTGTCTGCCCGCTGTCTCCCGTATCGGTTCCATCCTCTGCATATGTATTCACGCACGCCAAACCGGCCATGATCATTATCATGGCTGTTATTACGATCAGTATAGACGAAAACCTTTCGTATTTATGCATAATTGAATTCTGAGCCCTCTTCTTCATACTTATCGATCAGATCGGATCTCAGCTGCAGCATTTCTGATGCTGCCAGGATCTCTTCCTCATCAGTGAGGATTATATTCTCATCCTCCCGGATGTACTTCTTCTTGAAGGCCTTCTGTAAAGGGTG
>SVCR01000072.1 GCA_015058265.1 Clostridiales bacterium | reverse complement strand
GCTCATCTTTATCAAGTACTCTGGTCAGGCAGCCCCCGAATCCGAGTCCGAGTATCACCCATATAAGACTGGTCGTCATCTTTTCCTCCTCTGAATTACCGTCCGGTACCGGCCTGCAGCATGGCAGACCCTTCCGTATCGGTCCTAGAATGCAAAGTTCCCGTTCCTGAATATAGCTACCTCTTCGCCGTCGTGAGTTATTCCCGTTATCTCAAGATCCGGGGAACCCACCATGAAATCCACATGTGTCATCGAGAAGTTGACACCTCTCTCCTTCAGTTCCTCTTTGCTCATGTTTTCAGCGCCCTTGATAAGCGGATATGCTTCGCCGAACGCAAAGTGGCATGCAGCATTTTCGTCAAACAGAGTGTTGAGGAACAGGACACCTGAATTAGATATAGGCGAATCATAAGGTACCAAAGCGACCTCTCCGAAATACGAAGCCCCTTCATCCACCGCGATAGCATCTCTGAGGATCTCTTCGCCTTTGTCCGCATGGAGATCGACGATCTTGCCGTCCTTGATGTCGAACCAGAAGCCTTCGATCAGAGTGCCGTTATGGCTGAGCGGCTTTGTCGCAACGAGCCTGCCGTTGATCCCGTCTCTTCTAGGCAAAGTGAAGACCTCCTCGGTCGGTATATTCGCGGAGAATGTCAGCTTATCTTCATTCGTTGATTCCTCTGCTCCGCCGCCCCAGTAATGTCCTTCAGGGAGCTCGACCGTGACATCGGTTCCTGCCGAATTCTTGTATTTGAGACGGGCAAAGTTATAGCTGTTAAGTATATCCACATGCTTCCTGAGTTCTACTGAGTGCTTCCTCCAGTTCGCAACAGCATCTCCTCCGTCAACTCTGCATGCAGCCAGGATCTCCTCCCACAGCCTTGCAACAGCAGCTTCTTCATCAAGATCAGGGAATACCGCTTTGGCCCAAGCAGCTGTCGGAACAGAGCATACACACCAAGGGAATTCACTCCTCATCTCTCTGGTGCGGAACGGTTCGAGAGCTTTTCCGCTGCTTATCTCCGCTCTTCTGATACGTCCTGCGTCCACGCCCTTAAGACAGTCCGGATCCTCTGCGTAGATCGACAGCCACGCAGCTCCTTCCTCTGACAGCATATTGCAGAAATCCGCTTCCCACGGATTCACACTGTCGAACACATCTTCCTCAGCATGAAGGTACTTCTCCCGTGTGATCTCATCATCTCTCCAGCGCATGAGGACTTCCCTGCAGCCGGCTTTATATGCAGTCCGGACACATATTCTCGCGAAATCCGCGCATTCCACAGGGCAGGTGATCGCCATCCTCTGACCCTTCTGAAGATTGAGTCCTTCTCTTATGAGCAATTCAGCATAATCCTGTTTCAGTTCTTCCAAATTCTTCATTCTGTTTTCCTCTTCTGTTGAGCTTCGATCCGGACGCGTCCTTACTTTCAGTCCAAGTAAAGGATCACCCCTTACTGACTGACGGCGCGTGTCATTAACTGGTTTTTATTGTATCACATTAACATCCTGTCCGATGTATAATAGAAGCAATTATGGACACATCATCAGGAAAACACAGCAGAATAGAAGACCAGACCTCCCGCTCCGGAGGCAGATTTGTTGTTGCCGTATCGCTGCTGCTGATCCTGATCTCTGCTGCTCTCAGCATCGCCTCCCGGACCGTTTCCGGATTCGCGCAGTGGTATGCTGTAACCGTCTATCCGATCCTTCAATCAGGCATCGGTCATCTGACGGGCTTCATCCCGTTCTCAGTCTCCGAAGCTCTCTGCATATTGCTTCCGTTCCTTATCATCGCTGATCTTATAGTCAACAGACATAAGCTAAGACGATCCGCTAAGCATCTCCTGCTTCTGATATCAGTCTTGTTCTTCCTGTATTCGGCCTGCTGCGGAGTCAATTATTACCGCGATCCGTTTGTATCCGCCGATGATTACAGCCAGGCCAAGTTTACTGAAAAGCAGCTGTATGAGTTCTGCGAGCACGCGGTATCGCAGCTTTCCGATTGCTATGATGAGTCAGGATCGCCTGTTGAGGATTATCCCGGCTGGAACGAGTTATCTCAGACAGCCCGTGAATCTATGATCTCATTGAGCCGCGACTATGACTCGCTGGAGGGCTTCTACCCTCGGCCAAAGTCGATCCGCATCCTTGCACCGTTCTTCTCGATGATGGGTGTCAGCGGGATCTACTCGCCTTTCACCGTAGAGGCCAACGTCAACGGTGAGATGGAAGGAATGGAAAAGCCTTTTTCCGCTTGTCACGAACTGTCCCACCTTCGAGGCTATATGAACGAAGGAGAAGCCAACTATATCGGATGGCTGGCATGCATCAGCTCTCAGGAGCCTGCTTTCAGACGAAGCGGGTGGCTGATAGCCTGGAGCTATGCCGGCAGTTCACTATGGAAGACGTCCCCTGACGACTACTCTAAACTAAGAGAAAAACTCCCTGACGGCGCAGTCAGGGAGCTTGAAAGCAATCATATATTCTGGTCCTCCAGAGAGAACCGGGCATCCGAAATACAAGATCATATCAACGATGCGTATCTCAGATCCAACGGTCAGGATGAAGGTATAGTTACCTACAACCACCTTACGACCCTTATGTTGATGTGGTATTACAGCGGGAGTCAGTCGAGTTCCGCCGGTCACAGCGATTCGTGAATATATCTGATCTCACATTCCTGCTTTACGATCAGCACGCTTTCCTGATGGAAGAATGCGCAGATGTCCTTAGCGATCTCGTCGACAATCTCATCATCCTCAGCCAGGAATGAGATCTCCAGTGAGTTCTCGTCAACAAATGTCCCGTCATCGCCGAAATAGCCGCCTCTGATGTAATTCAGAGAGAAGGGAGCCTTGTAACTCCGGCATATGTTCTTGATGACAGACACGTATTTCTCTGTATCGAATTTCTGTTCCAAAGTAGCCGAATCATTAAGGCCAACATATAATGTTATCTTCTCCATCTGCTGCCTCTCGATCTGCTGTATACCCCTTCCTTTTTATTCCGGTGATTATTTCAGTTCCCGGAACCCCTGCTCGTTTACTCGATAGTAAGAATGTCTGCAAAACCGGTTACTTCGAATATCTCGAGAATAACAGGGCCGGCTCCGGTAACGATCATACGTCCATTATCATTCATTACTCTCTGTGCCTTGAGCAGAACACGAAGACCTGCGGATGAGATGTAATCGAGCTCATGCATGTCTATGACCAGTTCTGTTACTCCATCAACGCCTTCTGCGATCTCCTTCTCAAGATCAGGAGCGGATGTTGTGTCCAGTCTGCCCTTCAGTTTGATAACCAGTTTGCTTTCTTCTCTTGTCTTTTCGATCTCCATTAGTAGCTCCCTTCCTTTGATTCTTTAATTCCTTATATTGATTTGATAATTGTCAGTATATTCATCCCGCCGGAATACTCATAATAGACTTTGTCCATCATCTTTCTGACCATCAGTATGCCCAGGCCTCCGATATCTCTTTCTTCTGCGGGAAGCGTCGTATCAGGATCCTTGTGCGTCAGCGGATCATATGGTATGCCGCTGTCCTTAAATGTGATCCTGATCGAGCGCGGGTCATCTATTGTTTCAGTCTCAATTACTGCATCTCCGTCCTTACCGCTGTAAGCATAGCTCGCAATATTCACGAAGACCTCTTCAGCTGCGACATCTATAGAAAGCATCGTATTATTATCACAGCCGGCCGCAATAAGACTGTCATTGATAAAATCCAATACATAATCAAGCTTCGCAATTTCTGCACTGATCGTCAGCTTTTTCATGGATTCCTCCGGATCTTTCTACATCTTCTCCATTGCTATAGTTCCGGTGCGCTGTATCTCTATGATGCCAAAGCTCTTGAGCAGCTGTATGAAATCTATGACATTGTCCGGGTCTGAATGATATTCCAGTACCATATACTTAGGTGCGACCTTCATTATCTCCGCTCCCATGACCTGGCAGAGTTCGATGAGCGCCGATCTGTTAGTCATATTATATGCCACTTTGACCAGCATCATCTCAAGGCTTATACTTCTTGCTTCTGCAAGTCTTCTGACCTTGATGACATCGACATTCTTATTGAGCTGCTTCTCTATCTGATCGATAGTGCGCTGATCTCCTGTCGATACGATCGTCATGCTGGATATCTCATGGTTATCTGTTTCACCTACTGCAAGGCTGTCAATATTGAATCCCCTGCGTGCGAACAGCCCGGATATAGCAGAAAGAACACCATCCTTATTCTCTACTAATACAGAAAATAAACCTTTCATTGATGCCCCCTTTCTACTTTACTCTGTCTCTCTTGTCCACTTCGCACAGCAATATGCATGCTTCAGGACAAGCCAGGAACTCATCGAGTATATCATCCAATTCCTCTGTGTACGTGCAGTGGAAGAAAGGCATTTCGTAAGCCTCAGCGATCTTTCTGAGCTTCGGCCACCCATGAAGCATAACGCCCCTGTAATGACCGTTATAATTGTTGTACTGATACTCCCTGACAAGTCCCAGAGCGCGGTTTCTGACAATGACGATCTTGATGTTGACGTCATTGACCTTCATGGTCGCAAGCTCGTTCATCGACATCTGGAAGGCTCCGTCGCCGATGACTGCTACAGTCTGCCTGTCAGGACAGCAGAGCTTGGCACCGATAGCTGCAGGGATCGAATATCCCATCGTTCCCATGCCTCCGGTCGTGAGGAATCTTCCCTCCTTCATTATGTAATTGTCAGCACTCCACAATTGGTTCTGACCTACATCCGCTACATAAACGGCATCATCGTCCATTTTCTCAGACAGCTTCTGGACCATGATGTTCGGGTTCACGAATCTGTCGCTGAACTCCCTTTCATCCACGGTATTATGCTTTACGGATTCGAGCTCTTTGATCCAGCTCTCAGCTGCCGGTTTGATATCCTCATCCAGCAGTATTTTGAATATCTCCCTTACATCTCCTACAAGCGGGATAGTCGGCCCCATATTCTTGCCTATCTCGGCTGTATCTATGTCGATATGGATGACAGCGAGACGTCTTTCCAGTTTTTCAGGTTTAGGGATCGCTCTGTCTGCGAGTCTCGCTCCTACAATGATAAGTACATCAGCAAGACCTACAGCCTTATTCGCATACGGCTTGCCGTTGTTGCCCAGCATTCCGAAGTTCATAGGATGCTTCTTAGGCAGAACTCCCATTCCCATCATCGTATGTACAAGAGGAATATTGAACTTCTCGCAGAACTGCCTTATTACCTGCTCGCCCTCGCCCAGGATCACGCCTCCTCCGGCGCATATCAGCGGATTGCTCGCCTGGTTTATAGCATTCACGACCTTGCGCACCTGCGCCATATTGACTTTGATCTCAGGCTTGTATCCGCGCATGGAAACCGTCTCAGGATATACAAATTCCTTTTTGAGACTCTTCTCCTGTATATCCATAGGTACATCGATCAGCACAGGACCTTTACGCCCTGTGGATGCTATATAGAACGCTTCCTTGAACACCCTCGGGATGTCATCCGGATCCTTGACCAGATAAACATGCTTGACGAAGGATCTGACAGCACCTCGCATATCTGCTTCCTGGAACACGTCACGGCCGAGCAGATCGCTCGAGACCTGTCCGGAGATCGCAACGACAGGAATGCTGTCTGCATAAGCTGTCGCAAGCGCAGTGATCAGGTTGGTAGCTCCCGGGCCGGATGTTACAACACATACAGCCGGCTTTCTCGATATCCTCGCATATCCGCTGGCCGCATGCCCGGCATTCTGTTCCTGCCGGACAAGGATGTGTTCGATCCCGGAGTTGTATATCCCCTCATAGAAAGGAGCTATAGCTACGCCCGGATACCCGAAGACTTTGGTTATTCCCTCCGCCTCAAGGCATTTCACCATTGCTTCTGCACCATTCATATCTGTGTATTTCCCCTCATTCTAAACAATTCCGCAATATCCTGTATGCCACGAAAGCCGCCACCGGATGAAGGACTGATCCTGCACCCGGCTGCGGCATTTCAGAAGTAACAGCGGTTTCTTATTACTTAGTCTTGGCGTATTTAATGTTACTGTCGTTGGAGAACATATTGAACTTGAAGCCGTCCTGCTTGATGTTCTTATATGTATACATCCTTACGTAGTATTTTTTCTTCTTTTTCAGCTTGCTGATGACTTTTTTGTTCGCCTTCTTCAGAGCCTTCTTGCTGACCTTGATCTGCTTGTAATTCTGGGTGAAGTTCTTGTCAGTAGCGATCTCGATATACATACCGTCGATCTGCTTGAGCTGAGCCTTGGTGAACTTCTTCCATGTCGCGGTGAGTTTCTTCTTACCGCGTACCAGCTTGGTCACCTTAGGCGTCTTAGGTCCGATACCGTAAGTTACGGTAAGAGTCGGAACATACTTGGAAGTATCTTTGAATTTGAGCTCTACTTCATACCAGCCCATCTTCTTATTATTCTTCCATGTGTATGTGTAAGCAGATGCCGGGATCTTATTATCAAGACTGTCATATACCTTAAGCTTCTTCGCGAAAGCGGTCTTGCTCACACCCTTCCCGGTATAGTCAAACACAGGATAGTTAGCATATACATCATACTTTTCTGCTACTATATCGCAGGTGAGTTCCAGTTCAACTTCATCGTTAAGAGTATCAATGAACTCAGTATAAGGAAGAGTCACCGTATTCGTTCCCGGCTTCAGGTCAAATACTACGCCTTCTGACAGGTCAAGTCTGTCCCACTCTGTATTGCCCTCTGAGTAGAAGCCCTCAACAACACCGTCTTCAGTCTCTTCTCTGACATATTTATAAGTTGCAGTATAACCGAAATCAGGATACTCCGGATCTACCGGCTGAGTTTTGTAATCCACCTCAAAGGCATTTCCCTCGCCGTAGAAGGTCTCCTCGTTGATATAGTTGAAACCGATATAGCCCTGTGGAACGAACCCGTCCGCAGGTATGAATCTTATAGCTGAAGGCTTATCATATCTGCACTGGACATACGTATCAGTGTACAGTGTTTCCCATTCTACGTACTCCTCGCCGGTCTCCTCATCAATGGCCGTATATGGGACAAGGACTCCGAGCTGGATCTTGTTATCGCCTTCCTTGAAAACTATCGGATTATCTTCATCCTCGTTAACATATGGGTAGAGGATATCTGCGTCATTTTCAGGGTCTCCTCCCTCCCGCACATAAACAGGCACGGTAAATGGTTCACCGTCTTCACCTTCCGCAGGTATTGTAACGTTCTTGCAATCGAACCACACCTCAGAATCATCACTGTATGTTACTTTAAAACCGAAAGTTTCAGTATACAGATCTGTTTCAGAGTCTAATTCATCAGTTCCTATTATACCGCGGAGATTGCCGGCAAAGTATACCTCTACAGGCTTTACGATATCAGTTTCATCGCCGGTATCATCCGTGACCGGATCAGTATTATCCGGTAAAGTAGTATCATCCGCAAATACTGCGGCTGGCAGTAATGTCAGTACCAATGCTGCAGACATCACCAGTGCCAAAAATCTTCTTTTCATTTTCATAAAGCTTTCCTCTTTTCTTCTGGTCTATTCTTCAGCATTAGTTGAATATTCTTCTTACACCGGCAACAGTATAGCCGTATTTTCCGCCATCCTTGGTCGGCTTGATGAGAGTCTGGATAGTAGATGTCTCGACTCTTCCGTTTACCATGCTGGCATGGATGATCTTATCCCATCCCAGATAGATCGCAACATGACCAACAGTTCCCCTGGAAGTA
>SVCR01000071.1 GCA_015058265.1 Clostridiales bacterium | reverse complement strand
TACTGTTCCGTTCAGCCAGTTGTTGCGGTTCTCATCTCCACCCCAGCCGTAGAAAGCAACATCTGTGCCCTTAGCCTGCTCAACGATCTGATCCCATTCTGTGCTCGAGAGATCAGCAGGTGCTTCTTCTGCTTCTTTGCTGCCGCATGCTGCAAGCGCGAATATCATTGCGAATGCAAGCATAAGAGCGATCAATTTCTTCTTCATATCTAATTCTCCTTATGCAATTGTTATGCACTTATAGACCTAGTCTATAAGTGGCGTACGTTAATAGACTAAGCTATGCGGCAAATATTGTCCAAGTGTCTCAGCCAATATTCGCAACACACCTTATAGATTTCATTTATACATTGTTCTGCGCGCTGTAATTCTGATATAAATAGAGATGGTCAGGCATTCGGCTCATCATAACAATTGAACATGAGCTGGTAGAGTCGATCTGCCTGCAGAAGAGCGAGCATTCTGATCATATGACGGCTCGCAGCGTTGGAAAACTTAAGAAAAGGATACGCCTTGTAATATGGAAACTATAAAAAAGAAGAAAGTAATATGTGATTGCGATAATACGGCGAGCTTTCCGGGCAGACCTATGGATGACGCTCTTGCCATCCTCTATCTGCTGGGATGCCGTGAAGACATAGAGCTGTTAGGCATCACTTCTAACTATGGGAACGGGACATCTGCTGAATCCTATTTCAGCAGCACCACCATGCTAAGCGAAACAGGCTACACCGGGATCCCGGTTTTCAACGGCGCCGAGCAGGGAGAAGATCCTATCTGCGACAGTTCCCGATTCATTGCGGAAATGGCAGATAAGTATCCGGGAGAACTGATCTATCTCGGGATCGGTTCACTCGGCAATCTATACGGTGCTTATCTTATAGATAATGACATCTTCGATAAGATAGGCCAGATAGTACTGATGGGCGGGATCACCGAGCCTCTGTTCGTCCACGGAGGAACACCTCTGGATGAACTGAACTTCTCGGTCAATCCTGTCGCTTCGGCAGTTGTCCTCAGCAAAGGGCACAATATTTCGATCATTACAGGCAACAACTGTCTGCCTGTTTCCGAGCTGCCTAAGAATGAATTCTTAGACAAGCTCTGCGGAGCGGAGAATCCGGCAGGTATGTACATCGCTCAGAAATGCGGATACAGATTCAGAACCAAGGAAGTCGTCTATGGCGCTGACAGCTCCTACTGCTGGGATGTCGTTGCCGCAGCCTTCATCAATCATCCGGAGAAATACATATCCCACCCTACTCCATGCTTCATCAACGAAAAAGATATCGCAGGAAGCGGATTCCTCCATCCTTGCAGTGAAGAGGAAGCTAACAACATCATAAATATCCCGGAAGCGAGGAGCAGGATAGAACTGCAGGAGATCTTCTATTCCAGCTGGCTGTCACTAAGCATGAGTACAAGCGATGCTAACTTCTCCTGCAAAGGTCTGTATCTGGACAAGCTCATCCAGCCATGCATACTCATCGAGCTGTCCCAGGAGCCATGCTACGGTCTGAAGCTCCTTCAGAAGCTCAAAGATGACGGATATACCGACAACAGTCTCGACCCTGCCGGCTTCTACCGTAATCTGCGGAAGATGGAAAAGGACGGATATCTTACTTCCAAGGCAGAGGGCAAAGGGCCAAAGGCAAGAAAGATATTCACTATCACGGATTTCGGCAGACGTGCTTTGATAAACTGGGAGGAATCTCTGCGCAAATACGAAAGGCATATCAACCGGATAGTATACGGGATCAACTCACTGGACCAGAAATAAGTAACCGGATCAGGTCTTCGAACCTGATCCGGTATTAATTTGTATTCACATCAGTTGAAGGCCTTAGTTAACGGGTCCTGACTGTTTTCTTAGCGGACCACTTTGAATAATAAGGCTTGCCTCCCACCTTCTTGAATGTCCTGATCCTGACATAGTATTTCTTGCGCGCTTTGAGCTTCTTGATCGTCTTCTTCGTGATCTTAGCCTTCTTTACAGTTACCGTCTTGGACTTGGAGAAGTTCTTCTTCAGGCTGTACTGTATCTGATAGCCATTTACTCCGGACTTCTTCTGCCACTTGACTGTGAATGACTTCTTACCCTTGATGCGCTTGGTTATCTTAGTTGCAGGTGAAGTCACTTTGGCCGGCTTTGCAGCTTTGGCATATGTATATACTATCGGGTTTCCTTCGAGATGCTTGACGAACCACTGTCCCTCGGTGAATATGTACTCACCGCTCGGATGCTTTTCAGGCGGAGTCAGCATCTGCCTGAGATTGACCGGATCTGTCTCCTTCACTTCGTATCCGTCTATCTTCTTCGGAGCGATCCCCTGATGGTACAGTTCTGTGATACCGTAACCCTTGAAGTGATCAGGCTCAGCCAGAGCGTTGCCCTGCTCGTCCTGATAGAGCACCTCTATATCCTGCAGCTCCGTGAAATCACTGCGTCTGAACAGGCCGCTTCCGATAGCATCTTCGTCATACAGGCCGTCATTCTCGACGATGACCTCTGCAGTCGGATCCTTAAGGAAGTTCTCTCCGTCGATCGCGAACTCGAGCCTGAAATCACGAGTCACTCCCAGTCTCCTCGGTATGAGGAGTTCGATGTGCTGCTCGTTCTTCGAGGCTTTCTCCGGCAGGTATGATGAAGAGTTCTGCCATCTGATGGTTGCGCCGCACTCGAACACAGGCAGCATAGGCCATACGACCCCATTCTCATCTACAGCTCTGACAGATGTCTTCTTGCTGCTGAGGTTGGTGCCTCTTATTACCGCATCGATCTTGGTCGTGAACTGTTCGGCACTTGTGCTGGTCTTGAACACATCGAGTCTGTCATCCATATCATAAGCGCCTTGGATCTCGACAGACGACAGAGTCGTGTCACCTGTCTTGGCTCCCTTAGGCAGGACCGCGATGACATCATAGCCTTTGATGTACTGCGGAACCGCATTAGTGCCGTTGACGACAGGTGTCAGCTTGTATGTGACAGTCCTGTCTGTTGTATTCGCAGGAACAGTGAATCTGAATGAAGCAGACTTGCCGTCAGCAGCTACGGACACATCCGGAGTGATGCCGGAGGAGGCTTCCTTATCGCTGTCAACGAATATCTTCGCCGCAAGGGTATCTGCACTTTCATTCAGCATAGTGCCTCTCACATCCGCAACTACTTCGCCGCCATTGCTGTCGAAGGTTATCTTGTTGTAGGAGATCGACTCTATGTGCGCGCCCTTCTTGATATATCTGTTGTGGTCTCTGTTGTACTCATCATTTCCGAGTATCAGGCCCTCGTTGTTCTTCAGAGCGCCTGTTTTGAAGACCACATAATGCGGCATATCGGCTTCCGTATCTCCAAGGGCGATGATAATGTCGTTCCCGTCTTCAAATACCATGTCATTCGGAGTCAGTTCGCGTGTACGACTTCCGCTGTCCAGGTCGCTGAAATAGATATAGTCTTTGATCTGCTCGAAGAAATCTTCGTAGTGCTTGTAGTCATCCGGTGAGACTCTCAGCTTCGCACCGACAGATGCATCTATAGCGACTCTGACAACGCCGTCTCCGATCTCTGCGGCATCCCACATGTTAGTCTCGATCAGGAACTTATCCGTTTTGTCCTGCGGTCTTGCATCCATTCCTATGGTGAGGACTCTGTCGCTGACATCCTCGCCCGCTTTGAGCGCTGTGATCGTATATTCGCGAGTCTGCTCAAGGTCATTCTCAGGGAAAGTGAATGTCACAGCCGCGCTTGTTTCATCGCAGCTGTCGACTTTGAAGCCTACAGTTTCCGTATCTTCTCCATCTATCGTGATGGCAAAGTCTGATGCGCTGAGTTTTTCCAGATTCTCTCCCGTAAGGGTCGCATGGAGAGGGCCTCCGACGTAGTACAAAGTGCTGCCGCCGTGCAGGTCGCTGGAGTTCTTATCATAATTGATTGAATCGATATACGGTTCGCCGGTATTCGCTTTGACAGTGATCTCCTGTCCATTGCCGGCAACACCATCCGCGCCTCTGAGGATATTGATGACATAGACCGCATCTGTATCTTCAGATGTATTAGCAGGCAAAATGAACACCGCTTCTGCTTCGGTGTCGCTTCCGGTATATGAAAAACCGAGAGACTCCAAGTCGACTGCCTCTCCGCCGGATATGATGGAGAAATCCTCTGCCTTCAGCTGAGTAAGAGCGGTTCCGGTCAGCGAAACTGTTACCTTTCCGCCTGCCGGTCTGAGCTGTGTTGAGCTGTACGATATCTCATCGACTGCAGGATCCTGTGCCACACCGCTCCCCTCTACAGTGATGGTATTGGCCACGCCTTCATCGAGTGCTACAGGCTTTGCGTTGTAATCGAACTTGCTGCTGACGTAGTCGAGTCTGTATACTACATCCTCCGCACCGGTATTCGCAGGAAGAGCAAAGCGGAACGACATAGCTCCTTCCTCAGGAGTTATAGTTCTGATGAGTTCCTCGCCGCAGTAGATCTTTATCGTCAGCCACTCATTAGTTGTATATAAGTTCTTCCCTTCGAGACGCACGTTAACGCTGCCGCCGTCCGGGCCGAGGCTTGAAGGCGAATAGACCGCCTTGGTGATGCGCTTATCGAGCTTGACTTCTATCTTGATCAGATCTGTATTCTCCGCGCCTTCTTCCGTTACAAGAGCGCCCGGGTGGAAGAACAGCATGTCTCCTACTCTGTCAGGGACTGAAACGGTGACCTTATTCCCATTAGCGCTTATAGAATCATTGCTGCCGAGATACTTTTCCATGAAACTTGTGCCCTGATACTGGACTTTGGACTTGATGTCCTCTCCGAGCAGGACAGGCTTGCTGAATGTGATCTCTGCGACCTTGTCCGAGACCCATTCCGCTGAGACGACTTCCGCGTCGAATACGGCTGTCTGATCCGGCGCATCATCTGTCGCGTATGCACAAGAAAAGCCGCCCATGGTAAATAACATCGCCGCAGCCAGCAGCATAGTCAATAATCTGCAATAATACTTTTTCATGCGGACCTCCTAAATTCGCTATAGCCCGAGTCTGTCTTCAATGTCACTCAGGAAATCATCACTCAGATATGCATCGAGCTTTCTTCTCGTGCTCTCATTTGTGATCAGCTTGTCCGGATCCTGATACTGGACCCATGCCATCGCGCACCATGTCAATCCTCTCAGGCACGTGATGTTGATGAGGCGCTGAGTCCTCTCGTATATTCCTGCTGTATCGAACCTGTTTCCGACTGCTCTGACATACTCCTTTATCAGCCTGTCGATCTCCCTTTGAGTCAGGATATCCTCTGTTTTCCAGAAGGTAGTCGTAGGCGCGAGCAGATGTCCGAGATCCTGAGCCGGGTCTCCGAACAGCGGCTTCTCCCAGTCGACCAGCCTGACTGTTTCTCTGTCAACGAGGAAATTGGTGGAATTGAGCTCGGTATTGATACAGCATCTATAACTGCCTGCCGCATCCGCCCCTGACATCCCATCCTCTGCGATCTCATGAGCCCGGTCCAGCAGTCTTCTCAGCCTCGATCTGACTGTATCATCTGCCAGTGGCGAACCCATATATGTCTTCACCATCTCTTCGCACTCATCGAGTATGGCACAGGCAGGATCCGCCGGAGCGATAAGTTTCACGGTTTCTGCCGGAACTTCTCCCGGCTCACCGTATATCACTTCGTCTTCAGGTATAGCTACAGAATGGATATCCGCCATGCATTCCATGACACCATTCATATGCGCTCTGTTATCATAACGCGGATATGACCCGGGCAGATATTCCATCACCAATATCCCGTGATCTGTATATTTCCTGCTCCCATCCGTGTAATAGACCCTCGGCGTGCGCTTTGACGAAGACAGCAGTTTAAGAGCGTGTGCCTCGTATTCTATCTGCCTGTCCAGATGCATCTGGCTTCCTGCGTTCACACGCAGTATCAGCCTGCGCCCGGTCACCGGATGGGCAAAGTAATAGTTTATATTGTATTCACCCTGCGCGAGCAGAGTGTATGTCTCAGTTACATGATCAGGCATCCCCAGAGCATCTCTGTATTCAGGGGATCTGATCAACGCATCGATCATTTCAGTCATCTATCAGTTCTCTCTTCTTTTTTTCTCCAGTCTTTTCCCAATGTTATCGTCAGCCGCGGAATCGCCTGCAGCGCTCTCCGCTTGAACGCGTCATACCCCTTGATCTTTTCGGTCTGTGTTCCGATCATCATCCGGCGGAGTGTTTTCACCGCCGGTCGTTTCTCCTGCCTCTTCGACTTCGCTGCCGAGGTATTTCTTCCTGATGAACCAGCCCATGAACATGACCAGCACGAGCAGGACTGCAGCAATGCCAAAGTACAGCCACCTGTTCTCCGCCGATGTAAAGCCTGCCGTTCCTATGGTGTACAGTGCAACTCCAGGTGTCATGAAGAGAAGCGTGTACAGGGAATAATGTGCCAGAGATATGTCTGTTATCCCGTATGCGAAGTTCTGGATGTTATACGGAAAGAGCGGTACGAGCCTGGTAATTGCGAGCAGGACTATATCGCTCCTGCCTGCATCATCGAACAATATCCTCTTGAGAAGAGGGCTCTTTGCCACCATGGGTTTGATGGAATCCTTAAGGAAGAATCTCCCTGCTATGAAAGCCACGATCGCCCCGAGCGTCGTCGCTATAAGACAGAAAAGCGTGCCCCACCACGGACCGAATATTACACCTGCCAATATGGCGAATGTCACTCCCGGAAGCGCAAGAAGAACGCATGCAACAACAGTGATCCCGATGTATATCAGAGCTGCCGTCAGAAAATGATCATTGATCATATCCGACAGGAATCTGAGATTGTCAGAATCACTAAGGTACTCAGACCACCCGTAACGGTGGTTGAGTACCAGAATAACAACAATAATCAATATGAAAATTAAGAGCTTGGAATGCTTTTTCAGTTTTTCCACTAAGCTGCTCCTGTTCCGTCTGCGACAGGCGAACCGATCTTTTCTCTTTCTTTCTCTGCCTTGAGTCTGTCATATTCTTCTTTCGCAGCAGCATCTACGCCCTTCTGTCTCTTCCAAAGCAGACAGATGATGATGAAGCCCACTACGATAAAGCCTATGAAAACTCCATTTATAAAGGTGAATGACAGAGTCCTCATTCCTATACCCATTCTGAGTATTCCTGCCGGCTTGCGAACTATAGCCGGGCCGCAGAGGAAGTACATTATTCCCAGCGAAGCGACTATGCTTACTACCGTGAATACCGGCCCGCACTTGAGCTTCCTGAAGATGAGTGCTATAGCAAACACTCCCAGCCATGCTCCGAGGAATATCCATCCCGGATTGACGGTTGCTGCAAGCTTAGGGATATTCGCGCATACAAGAGCTATCACCATTCCCCAGAGTGCTCCGTTGTACAGCTTGCTGACGAGTCTCGCCGGATTGGATGGCTCTCTCATGTAGACCTCTCCTGCTGCTTCGGCTGCTTCTTCCTTCTTCTTCTGGCTCGCGTTGTACACCTGCTTTACCAGGATGACGACTATCGCCAGAGCGAACAGACAAGTCAGACCTATGAAGAGCTTCCTGGCTCCTCCGGTCAGCATTCCTCCTACATATGAATACACTATGCAGGCAGGCAGCTGGCCCAGTCCGGTAGCAATGAAGAATCCCCAGAATCCCATGGATGTAAGACCTGCCGCGTACGACACTACGTCGAACGAGATGAACGGCAGCAGTCTGGCAACGAAGATGCAGCGCTTGCCGTATTTAGCAAAGAACTCTTCTACAGAAGCAA
>SVCR01000070.1 GCA_015058265.1 Clostridiales bacterium | reverse complement strand
CGACAGTAGTATCGGCAAAGCGGCTTTCACCGCCGTAATCGGACATGCTTGTATAAGCGCTGAGATCAACAGTGTCACGCCCGGCGAAAGGGGATTCGGGAATGGATCCTTTATCCTTGCTTCCGCATGCCGCAAGTATCGTTGAAATGATCGTGATGCATATAATGAGTGCAATTGATTTTTTCATAGTTCATATTTTAACAAAGCTTTTCAAAAAATAGAATATGCTATTGAAATACGGTTACAGAAGGGTTATATTACAACATTGGAAGCTGTTTATTCATGCATGATCTGCATAAATACAGGTTAACGACCCGAAGCGTCCAAATACTTGAAATTTCAACAAAAAAACGTTGATTGACAGATGCTTTGAGAGTAGAATGAATATGTATATTTATAAGTCTGTTATATGCAAGACAGCGACAGAGGTAATCCAATGAGTAATGCTGATGAAGCGCGAACAAACAGATCTGGCAACAGATCATATCTGCAAAATCGAACTCATGAAGGCGGCGCCTCGATCGCAGGCCGTAACTCAAAACTGAATAAAGGAAGCCGGCTGGCTGCAGCAACGATAATGATGCTGCTGGCAGTCTTTTTGGTGTTAGGAAACATCACCTCAGTATACGCGGATGATCTTGTAAACACAGTCCCGAACAGTGAGGCGCCGGAAGGTAAATCTTTCTATTCTGACGAGATCAGTACAGGTTTCAAGCCTAACGGCTACACCCCTCCGACAATTATTTACGGACAGGGCTATGGCCCATATACTGTTGGCGGAGTGTATCAATCCCTGAGCAAGGATTCTCCTACCAGCTTCGCGGCAGGCCTCCCTCTTGGGACCATATTTATCGACCAGAACGAGATCGGAACTACAAAGGGAAAAGTAAAATATGTGTCCGACAATCCGGCGATACTGGCCGGTCTTGTTGAGAATATCGGAGGCGAAAAAGGCCGTGTAGGCTATGACGGAACGAAATCAGGAGCTATAAAACTCGTACCAAACAAGATAAACAAACTCGAAGGAGATCTGTTTACTGTAACCTTTGAAAATGCAGCCATCAAGCCAAACGGTGAACGGGCTAATCTTGTCATAACTTATTCAAACGCCAGGATAGTCATAGATCAAAGATATGCTTCAGCTCCGGAAGGAGATCGGTATCTTCATGGAGCTGTTTATCTTGCGCAAGGAAACCAATTCTCATATGGCACTACGGACTATAAAAACTTTAGCACTGAAGAATATGCAAGCGCTGCAGAAACTGCTGTTAATACAGTTGCAAATAAATATAATTCAGACTTCAAAAACGACAAAGCAAAGTATCCTGCCGTTGGAACCACTATGGATGCCACATATCAGATCTACAACAAGGACGGCACCCTTGCAAGCGGGTCCTTCGTATTCGCTATCTGCGGCATCAACCTGGACAGAGACCCGGACGTTGGAGACGGCAACAATGTCAACAAGCCTCTCTGGTATTCCTATGATGAGCACTTCGGCGGCACAGGCGAAGCAGGCGGTGAAAACGGAAAAGTGCACAGCTTCTTCTCGGAGGCCATGAGCATCAACAGCGGCAGAGTATCCGACAATGTTTATGTGAGGCCGAACAACGATAAGGAGGATAATCCGGAAAAAATAGCAGGTGTGAAAGGCCAGTTCTACTGGGCAAATGTCAGCAAAGGCAACGACGGAGTTATCAAGTTCATTTCAAATGCAGTAAATAATGTCGACCCACAGCTTGGAGGACATGATGCCAGCTACAACGCGGGATTCGTTACCCTTGCAGATGCTGCGAATGGCTTCAGGGTAACTGCAACCGGACACGGCAGCTCTGCTAACAAAATGAATTCTCCTGTTTTCAACAGCAAGCAGATCTGGTACCGTTATATCTCCGGGTCCGGCCCGCACGGAAAGATCGAGACCACAAGCGAGGGCAACTGGGGCGGCAAACTGAATGATGGCGGTAGTGTTCTCGATGGCGGCAGCAGCGAAAAGCCAAACACTTATGTCATAGCCGAAGGCAAAACGGTGACTTACACCATGACGCCGGATACCGGTTATAAGATCAGGAAGCTTACGGTAAACAAAGATCCTGTTAAAGACGTCAATAAGATGAAGAAGGGTGACACGATCACGGTCACCACAGCTGCCGGACATGACGGGATCCTGAAATACGAGGAAGACGGAACCTATACGTTCAAGTTTGTGTATGCCAAGAAGGATGAAGAGATATTTGTCGAATGGGAACCTACTACAGCGGACCTTCTTACATACAAGATCTGGGATGATGCCAACGATGCTGACGGCATGAGAAAAGGCGCTGACGGCACTGATAAGTGGCCGAAGGTAAAGCTCCAGCGGTCTCTGGACGGAGGCGCAAGCTGGACTGATGTCACAAAGAACGCATATGATAACATTCTTACCAACAGTGTACAGCCTGAAGATGTACCTAGCGGCAAAAGCGAGTCTACTGGCGTATACAGCGACGGTATTTTCGTGAAAAACAAAGATACGACAGGCGTCCATCCGTTCACCTGGGAATATCTGCCTGTTTATACATATGATTCCGAAGGAAGGGCTGACAGAGTCATCCTCTACCGTCTGGTCGAAGGAGAAGCTCCGGGAACTGATCCGGCGTTCAACGGATACAAGAGCCCTCAGTATGCTGACGGTCAGTCCTTCTATCTTACATCTGAAGTGTCAAAGACCTGGGACGGCTGGCTCATATATACAGACGATACTCACGATTATGTCATAAAAGACGGCGTTTATTATGATGTAGGATCAGACGGCTATGTCAAAGAAGAGTCTGAACCGCAGCCGGATCCGAAAAAACTGCATCCTGCTGACGCGCAGGGCGAATACCGCACTTATGACAAGGCGCTCCCTTATCAGTCGGTCAGCGTAAAGAACGAGCATACCGTTTCAGACATCTACATCGATGTGACAAAATCCTGGAACGATGCCTATCTTTATGACAGCGAAAGACACGAACCAAAAGTTGCCAAGAACGGTAATGCTTATGACAGAAGGAATATAAAATTAACTCTCCACGGCACTATAGATAACGGCCGGACAGTTGTAGACCTTGTCCCGGATGATCCATCGACCACCGATCTGGAACTAACGATCGACAGTAACGAAGACCAGACAAAGGAATCTGCCACCGGCGATAAAAAAATCAATGGCCATACTGTATACAGGAGCAAGAGTTCTGGCAGCCTCTATGCACTCGTAGTGGGCGAAAGTGAGCATGAAGACGGATTGTACCCTGTGGCTGAAGATCAGATAGATTACTCGCACGGACCGATAGAAGGACCGACAGATCTTAAAGTTGTCAAAAACGGTGACGGTACTTACAAAATCGACGGATCGCATTACGGTGCCATGTTCGAGAACCTCCAGGCCTATCATGACGGTCAGCTCATAGACTATACCGTTACTGAGAGCTATAAAGACATCGATTCGTTTATCGTCACAGGCGGAAATCTGACAGAGAAGAAGGAAGGATCGACACTTGTCGGATACACGATGTCTGACCTTACAAGGATCGAGAAAAACGAGGACCTGCTTGGATATACCGGCAATTTCATCAATACGCCTGTCATCGATGATAAGAACAACCCTCTTCCGGTGACAATCTCCAAAAAGGACGGTTACACGGGCGCGCCTCTCAAAGACGCGGTCTTTACGGTATATACTGATCCGTTCAATAAAGTATTGCCGGAGTCTTCGACATACAAACAGATCGATAACTATACAGTACTCAAGGATGCACAGAATAAAGAATATGTCCTGAAAACAGACGGCTATTATTTAGTGACCGGAGATACTATCGGCGATAAGGCCGATCCGCAGCCTTCAGCCGACAGCCTGACAAAGGTTGAGAATACCAATTACAGGAAGGTCGGCCAGGAAGAGATTTGGACTGATAAAAAAGGACATAACTATGTAAAGCGCGGCAATGATTATTATGAAGTGGACGCGGACGGTATCATCTCCGGATCGAAGGCCGATCCGCAGCCTTCAGCTGCGCTGAGCCGCATCAAAACTTCAGGTGAAGTCGATGAGATCAGAGTCATTACAGGCTCCGACGGTAAGGCTACGGTCAACTTCAACAGGACGGGCACATACTATATCGTCGAGACCGGATCGCCGGAAGGCTACAAACCTGATACCACGATGTACAAGTTCGTAGTTGATAAGAAACTCAACAAAGTCACTCTTGCAGATAAAGATGATGGCCATGAAACAAGATGGTGGGAGCGTCTCTTCGATCTCATTTTCGGTGACGGAACAAATACTGAGAAAAACTGGAGCCAGAACCAGGACAAACGAGGCGGTACTCTTACTGTCAAGGATACTCCTCTTACATCTAACGTGCTTGTCAGAAAGATATGGGATGACGCAAATGACCAGGACGGCAAACGTCCGAATACAGCGAACGATCTGCCTAAGGTGATACTGCAGTACACGACAAATCCTTCTGATGACAGCAGCTGGCGGACAGCTCAGATATATGACAGCAAGGCATCTGTCCCTGGGCTTGTGGACGTTGATGAAGAACAGGTCACCCATGGAGGCGGTGCAATCCATTCTTCAGCTGAAAACGCATATACATGGAGCGATCTGCCGGCTTATCGTGACGGCAAGGTCGTCTATTACCGCGTCCATGAGTGGGGGAAAGTTCTGAGTGACGGCATATACAGGATCACTTCGAATCAGACCGTTTCAACTCATCAGACAGTATTTACGATGGTCGATGATTCTGTCAGCACGGTCAATCGTATCGTTGATGTTACCAATGCTCATACTCCGCAGCAGCTTACAATTAAAGCGAAAAAGCACTGGAACGATAATGGAAACGAAGATCATAAGCGTCCGGGAACTCTTAAGATCACTCTATACAGGATAGTCAACGGCGAAGAGTCAAAAGTCAGCGATCTGACTCTGAACGGCGAGGCCGATACTGAACCTAAAGGAAAATATTATGAGGTGGAACCTTCGGATGACGGGAACAGCTGGAATGCTGTCTTCCGAGAATTGCCGGCGTTTGAGAACGGATCTCCGGTCACATACAGGCTCGAGGAGACTCTGACCGACGGCGATAAGGTCAACTATGTCAATTCATACTCTGTTTCATATAAAGATACATCCGGCAGCCAGGTGGATACCGACGGCAAAGACTCCGTTGCGTCGAACGATGTATATCGTACATTTGAAGATGTTACCGAAACCATAGAGGCCGGCGGTGCGACATATGATGTATATATCGAGGATGAAACCAGGTATGTCAGGAAAGGAGATGATTCAGGATATAAGTATTACGTTATCAAAACAGACGGTTCCGTCGACTTTGATACACCGGCTGATCCGCAGCCAAATAATCCTGTCGTTTCAAAAATCAGGGTGGAAACTACTGAGGCAACTTTAAAAGTTGACAACGTCCTTAAGAATAACATAGATACGGTCAAATACTGGATAGGAGGCGCGACTGCAAATATCAGGTTCACACTGTACCGCACGTCTAAAGAACCTCCGACAGAGATGACGATCAAAAACAGCAACGCGGCTCCTGTAGCCACGGGCAAAACGATAACTGTCGGATCTGCGACTTATGATACATACATACATGCGAACGGCAGTACATACGTGAATAAAGGCACAGCAGAAACGCCTGAGTGGCATGAAGTCACAGGCAAGGGAACGGAGGATGATCCGTATGTGATCGCAGCTGATCAGTCTACGCCACAGATCAGGACGTGGACACCGTTCGATTCTGACGGAGTGACATTGATCGACGGATGGGAGAGGGTGGATGATCACCTCTTCGTTTCAAGCGCGTTCAAAACATCGCTCGAACTTCCGGGTGATGATGAGGATCATGTGTTCGAAGACCTGCCTCAGATGGATCCGAGCGGCAATAGATACACATACCGCGTACTGGAGACCACGACAGCCGGCGCCGTAACAGACGATCGTTTCGAAGGACATTACAGCGAGGACGGTCTTACTGTCACCAATATTAATAAAAAGGTAGCTGATGGTTCCGCGGATGTCGATGTCCTCAAGGATCTGCAGGGCAGAGCATGGGATGCCAGATACGAAAAGACAAAAGATGTAGCCGACAAGGATGAATTCTTCTTCTGGATCGATCCTATCAAGGCAGTAACTTCTGATGGCGCTATCATTGAGTTCAATGATTCAGAAGCTCAAGAAAAAGCAAAAGTTCCAATTCCTGGCGACGGAAAGAAATACGGTCGCGCAGTCTCACAGAATACTGCTGTCGGCACTACTTCGCGCGAGGTTTCTTTCTCGCCTATACTGTATCAGCTGAGCGATATAGGCCAGGCCGGTGATTCCAAAGAATTCTACTATAAGGTCTATGAAGCCAAGGATAATCAGGGCACGGGCGTCGATGAAAAGGATGACAAGGGCATCACCTATGACGGTTCAAGTGATGGTCTGCTATGGAAACGTAAGACTGCTGTAATGAAGGTAGTGGCTACCGCCGACAATAGCGGTGTCGTAACAACACAACACTACTGGATGCAGATCGATGAAGGCTCTACTGAAGTAAAATGGGTGACTGACACGCCTGTGTTCAGAAACACCTATGCATCCGAAGGTAATGCAAAGGTATGGATAGAAAAGAATGTAGTATCCCGTGAGTGGGAGCCTTTCCATAAGGAGTTAGGCACACAGACCGGTGATGCATATCAGTTCACCATAGCCGGGATATCCGGAGCAGCTTTGAATACTCCGGGAACAGCAGATGACTCATATACCACGAAGCCTCTTGTGAGCAATACTGTTCTTAATCCTCAGAAAGATCTGCAGAAGCTCTCTGACAGTGAGTGGGCGTTCGGAGTAACGGGGAATCCATACAGCGGCGACATGCTCGGCGACGACGGAGAAGAATATTACATTTATGAGATATACGAAGAAAAAACCACTACATCAAATGGAGACGACCTTGGAATCGACAATTACAAGGTCGACAATGTGACATATGACGACTCAAAGCTCTTTGCCAAACTGCACGTAGAGGACAAATGGGACGGAACACTCAAATTCGAGGTTCGTTACTACACAGACGCGTCCTGCAAGGATCGCTACGAGATCACGGGCCACAAAGTCTGGATAAAGGACAAGGACGGTGAAAAGAGGCTGCTGTCTGTTGAAGAAGCAGCAGAAGCAGAACGCATGTCTCCTGAAGAAAGGACTGCGGCCGGCTACAGACAGGTGAATGCGGCATACTTCACCAACTACGAGTCTGTCGATATCCCTGTTACAAAGCAATGGATTGGCGGCCCGGCCATAGAAGATGTCACCGTGCATCTTGTCCAGCATCTCTTCCCGCTTAGCGACGAAGCAGCCCTCGACGGAACGGCAACGACCGGCCTGACCGGCGTAGCCTTTGTTGAAGACGCTGAGGAAAAATGGAGGGGAACAGATAAATTCTGGCAGAAAGTCGGCTATGTAAAGGATATTCCGAGAGGGGACTTCCTCAATGCTGACGGTACACCTAAACAGGATATCGGTTCAGATGGTGTCAGCAATACATACCGGAATATCGAAGGATTCAACAAGGATCTGCCTAAGTATGTAGAAAAGGGCGGAGTGACTTATCGCGCGGTGTACAAGCTCGTTGAGAACGACACTTCCGACACGTATACCAGAGAATACGATCCTCAGTACTACATCAACAGGGATAGTTTCGATGACCCATTGAAGGGCCTGGTCGTAAAGAACACCGTTGTCGCGACCAACACGGCCGATATCGCAGCTGTAAAGCAGCTGCTCGGCCGCAGCTGGG
>SVCR01000069.1 GCA_015058265.1 Clostridiales bacterium | reverse complement strand
TCTAGAGGAAGGGAGGCAGATCAATGAAGAAAGTAATTTGTTACGTCAACCAGTTCTTCGGCGGAATCGGCGGCGAAGACAAGGCTGATCAGGAACCATACATCGTTGAAGGCGTTGTAGGTCCTACAATGGCTATCAATGCCGCCCTCAAGGATGCGGAAGTTACTCATACAGTAGTATGCGGTGACAACTTCATGGGATCCAATACAGAAGAAGCTCTTTCGAGAATCATGGGATTCCTCGAAGACAAGGAAATGGATCTCTTCATCGCAGGTCCTGCTTTCCAGGCAGGTCGTTACGGAGTAGCATGCGGAAACGTTTGCAAAGCCGTTAAAGAAAAATTCGGAGTTCCTGTACTCACTTCAATGAACGGTGAGAACCCGGGAGCTGACATGTTCAAGAAAGACGTAATCATCTTCAAGGGCGGCACAGGCGCTGTAAAGATGAGACAGGACGTCAAGGTTCTGACCAACTTCGCTAATAAGCTTCTGGCAGGCGAGCCTAACCTCGGATGCGAAGCAGAAGGTTATTTCGAAAGAGGATGCAGACATGAAGTCTTCCTTGAAGACATCAGAGAGAACACCGCTGCTTACAGAGGCGTTCAGATGCTCAAGAAGAAGATGGCAGGCGAGCCTTATCAGACAGAGCTTGTTATCCCTGAGAAGGATCTCGTTCCTATCGCACCTGCAATTGAACTGAAGGATGCAGTAGTTGCACTCGTAACCACATCCGGATGCGTACCTGTAGAGAACCCTGACAGAATCCAGTCAGCATCCGCTACAAGATGGGGAAGATACAGCATCAAGGATATGGACAGACTCGAAGCTGGCGTATTCAAGACAATCCATGCTGGTTATGACCCTGCAGCAGGTAATGCAGACCCTAACGTACTCGTTCCGCTCGATGCTGTAAGAGCATATGAGAAGGAAGGAAAGTTCGCAAGACTGCATGACTACTTCTACACAACAGTAGGTACCGGTACAACAGAGGCTGAAGCTACAAGAATGGCAGAGGAAATGATCCCTTATCTCCAGGAAGACGGAGTTAACGCTATTATCCTCGGCTCTACCTGAGGAACCTGTACTCGTTGCGGCGCAACGATGGTTAAGGCTCTTGAGAGAGCAGGCTTCAATGTTGTACATATGTGCAACCTGATCCCGGTATCGATGACAGTCGGAGCTAACAGAATCGTTCCTACTATCTCGATCCCATATCCTCTCGGTGACCCTAATACACCGAAGGAAGAACAGTGGAAACTGCGTTATCACAGAGTAGGTGTTGCTCTTGACGCAATCGCTACTGACATTACAGAACAGACTGTTTTCAAGGTAAGAATCTAGCAGGTGACTTGCCATGAAAGAGACTAAGAGCAACGTGGTGTTCATCATCTCGGTTGTGCTGACTCTCGCTATATGTCTGTGGGGAATCATTCTCCCGGATTCATTCGGAGTCGCTGCAACCGGCAGCATGAACTTCTTGACCACTAACTTCGGCTGGTTCTACGCAGTTGCAATGACAGCTTTCGTGGTGTTCTGTATCTGGATAGGGTTCTTCAGTAATTACAAGAATGTAAGACTGGGACCTGATGATTCGACGCCTGATTACAGCGATCTTACATGGTTCGCTATGCTGTTTTCTGCCGGCATGGGCGTAGGTCTGGTGTTCTGGGGTGTTGCAGAACCCCTGAATTATTACCTCGCTCCTATAGGGGGGCTGGAATCAGCTTCAGACGAAGCAATGAGAATGGCTTTCACTAAGTCATTCCTTCACTGGGGAATTCACCCGTGGGCGAATTACTCGGTACTCGCTCTTGCACTTGCATACATGCAGTTCCGCAAGGGCAAACCGGCTCTCGTAAGCTCGGTATTTATTCCTCTGATCGGTGAGGATAGAACCAACGGATGGATCGGTAAGGTTATCGACATTCTGGCTATCTTCGCGACAGCCGGAGGAGTGGCAACTTCACTGGGACTCGGTGTTCTGCAGATCAATTCAGGAATGAATTTCCTTGCAGGAATACCGGAGACCCATATGGTACAGCTTATCCTGATCGTAGTGCTGGGTCTTATATACACAGCAACAGCGGTCATGGGAGTAGATAAGGGTATCAGCAAAGTCTGTGACCTCAACATTAGAATCGCGATAGGCGTGATGCTGCTTCTGTTCATCATCGGTCCGACCGTTCCGATCCTGAACAACCTTACAGAAGGCCTCGGAGCTTATATCAGCGGACTCGTTTCCAACACCTTTGAAGTAGGTGCGTTCGGAGACGCTGACTGGTACAAGTCCTGGACAACCTTCTACTGGGCATGGTGGATCGCTTGGGCACCATTCACAGGGTCCTTCATCGCGAGAATATCAAGAGGCAGGACAATAGGACAGTTTGTCAAGGGAGTAATGTTCATCCCGGCCGGATTCTCTGTAATCTGGTTCGCAATTTACGGAACACTCGGCATGAAGTGCGACCTGGAAGTCATCAAACAGGCAGTACAGTCCACTTCGACAGCACTGTTCCTGGTACTCAAAGAGTATCCTCTGGGTATGGTCATATCCGTGATCATGTTTGTGCTGATCTGTACATTCTTCATTACCTCAGCTAATTCAGCAACTTATGTGCTGGGTATGTACAGTGAAAAGGGAACACTTGATCCAACGAATAAGACCAAGATCATCTGGGGTGTGCTCATGGCCGCTCTGGCAGCGGCAATGATGCTCGGAAACGGAAATGGTCTGAGCATGCTGCAGACACTTTCGATCGTAGCTGCGTTCCCGTTTGCCTTTATCATGGTCATCTCGATGGCCGCTCTTGTAAAGGCACTCAAGAACGAGCGCGAGAAATAGTGCCTGAGCAAACATACGGTTAGATAGTTGAGCACTAATCTGTTTGACTTCTAATAAGTTGTTCCGGCTGCAGTGCCCCTATTGAATGCGGCCGGAACCTAATAAATATCTTTCAAAGCTCTAAGTAAGAAAGGAGAAACTGATGGCTATTCTGAACGGAAAGAAAGTTATCGTCATCGGAGACCGCGATGGTATTCCTGGTCCTGCGATAGCTGAATGTGCCGAGTCAGCAGGAGCCGAGGTCGTATTCAGCTCGACCGAGTGCTTCGTCTGAACGGCTGCCGGAGCCATGGATCTGGAGAATCAGAAGAGAGTTAAAGAATTCTACGACCAGTACGGAGCAGATCAGCTCGTAGTACTCGTAGGTGCTGCTGAGGGTGAGGCCGCTGGTCTTGCTGCTGAGACAGTAGCTCTCGGAGATCCTACATTTGCGGGGTGTCTGGCAGGGGTTTCGTTGAAACTCCCATGTTACCACATATGCGAGCCTGAGATCAAAGCAGAGATCGATGAGGCTGTATATGATGAGCAGATCAGCATGATGGAAATGGTGCTGGATGTTGACGACATTTGCGATGAAATGAATGCTATTCGCGAACAGGTCGCCGAAGCATAATAACTGATTGAGGATAGGGCGCTGCTCGTATCGAGTAAACCTCCCTAAGGGCGGCGTCCTATTCTAAAGAATCAATTCAACCTACTTAATCATGGAGGTGAGCCACATGAAAACTTATGATATCGTGATCATCGGCGGAGGCCCTGCAGGTCTTGCAGCAGGACTTTATGCAGGAAGAGCCAAGATGGACACACTGATCATTGAACAGCAGAAATACGGCGGACAGATCGTAATTACAGATGAACTTGAGAACTATCCGGGAGCAATCGAAGGTGAAACAGGTCCTTCACTTATTGCCCGTATGGTTGCACAGGCAGATAAGTTCGGATGCACAAGAGTAGAAGACACAGTCACTGACGTTGAACTCGAGGGTGACGTAAAGATAATCAAAGGAACCAAGGGCGAGTATCAGGCTAAGGCTGTTATCATCACAGGCGGAGCTACACATACAACGATCGGATGCCCTGGTGAAAAGGAATTCACAGGCAAAGGCGTTTCATACTGCGCTACATGCGACGCAGCATTCTTCGAAGACTTCGAAGTATACGTAGTAGGCGGCGGAGACGCAGCAGTAGAGGAGGCTATGTACCTCACAAAGTTTGCCCGCAAGGTAACACTTATCCACAGAAGAGACCAGCTCAGAGCAGCAAGATCCATTCAGGAGAAGGCATTCGCTAATGAGAAGCTGGAATTCATGTGGAATACAACAGTAGAGGAAATCAAGGGCGACGGAATCGTCACAAGCATGGTAGTCAAGGACACCAAGACAGGCGAGACCAGAGAGATCTTTGCTGACGAAGAAGACGGAACATTCGGAATCTTCGTATTCATAGGATTCAAGCCGCTTTCAACAATATACGAAGGCAAGATCGACATGGAGAGAGGATACATCATCACTGATGATGACATGCACACAAATATCCCGGGCGTTTTCGCTGCAGGAGATATCCGCAAGAAGAGTCTCAGACAGGTCGTTACTGCAGCTGCTGACGGAGCTATCGCAGCTACACAGGCAGGCAAGTACATTGAGGAGCTTAACGGAACAGCTTATAAGTTCTAAAGAAGAATAATTTATCTTTTCATTCAATCAAGGAGGACAGATTAATGTTAGAGGTTGATAAGAAAACTTTTGAAGAAGAGGTTCTTAAGGCAGAAGGTACTGTAGTAGTAGATTTCTATGGTGACGGATGTGTTCCATGCCAGGCTCTTATGCCACATGTACACGCTCTTGCTGATCAGTACGGCGACAAGCTTAAGTTTGCTGCACTGAATACAACCAAGGCAAGAAGAGTTGCTATCGGTCAGAAAATAATGGGACTCCCTGTAATCGCAATCTATCAGAATGGCGAGAAGGTTGAGGAGCTCGTTAAGGACGATGCTACTGCTGATGCTGTTAAGGCAATGGTAGAGAAATACGTATAGCATAGTATTGAAATGCTCTGCCGGATCCGGGAAAGCCGGGTCCGCAGAGCATATTAAAACAGAAAACAGGAGAATAATACTATGAGCAATTATGCAGTATTAAAGGGCGCCAGCTATACACTGGCACATACACCTGACATGGTTATCCATGACGGAGCTACACAGGTTACAGAGAGAGTTGTTAACCCGGACGGCGAATATCTTAAGGAACTTCCTAAGCACTTAAGAAGCTTCGAGGACGCTGTTAAATATGCTCCTAATCAGGCATATATCGGAAACATTAACAACGAAGAACTCAAGGCTGTAGCTTTCCCATGGTTTGAAAACCCGACAGAAATCACAGACAGAACAGGAAAATACGGAGAGATCATGCCTGAGGACGAATACTACGGACTCATGCAGATCTGCGACACATTCGATCTCGTAGAGCTTGAAGCAGGGTTTGCCGCAGACGTTAAGGCAAAGCTCGCAGCTCATGGAATGTTCACAGATGAACAGATCGCTGTGCTTGACAAGAACGCAAACTTTACAGAAGAGAGTCTTGCTGCAGTTGTTGCTGACGGCGGATGCGGACTCTATTTCAACGATAAGCTCGTAGGCGTTGTCAAGAAAGCTCATGATGTAGACGTCAACCTTTCGGCACACGTAATGCTCGAGAACATTGCATCCAAGGCAACAAGCGTACTTTCGCTTCTGCACCTTGTAAGAGTAACTGGTATTGATCCGGCTGAAATTGATTATGTGATCGACTGTGCTGAGGAAGCATGCGGTGACATGAACCAGAGAGGCGGCGGCAACTTCGCTAAGGCTGCTGCTGAGATCGCCGGATTTACACATGCAACAGGTTCGGATACCAGAGGATTCTGCGCTGGCCCTGCACATGCACTGCTGAACGCAGCTTCACTGGTTAAGGCAGGAACCTTCAAGAATGTAGTTGTGACCGCCGGTGGCTGTACCGCTAAGCTTGGAATGAACGGCAAGAGCCATGTTGAAAAGGGTCTCCCGATCCTCGAAGACTGCCTTGCAGGCTTTTCGGTCCTGATCAGTGAGGACAACGGCATTGATCCGGTCATTCGTACAGATATTGTCGGAAGACATACAGTTGGTACAGGCTCATCGCCACAGGCGGTCATCAGCTCTCTTGTAACTGATCCGCTGGATGCAGCAGGTCTCTCAATCACTGATGTTGATAAGTATGCACCTGAGATGCAGAACCCTGACATCACAAAGCCGGCTGGCGCAGGTGATGTTCCTGAAGCTAACTACAAGATGATCGCTGCTCTTGGTGTCAAGAAGGGCGCAATCGAAAAGAAGGAACTTGCAAGCTTCATCGTTGAGCACGGTATGAAGGGCTGGGCACCTACACAGGGTCACATTCCTTCAGGCGTTCCTTTCATGGGACCATGCAGAGACCTCATGCTCGACGGCTCCATTAAGAGAGCTATGGTAATCGGTAAGGGAAGTCTCTTCCTCGGAAGAATGACCAACCTGTTCGATGGTGTATCATTTGTAATCGAAGCTAACAACGGACAGAGCGAAGGCGGCTCCGGCGTTTCCGAAGAGGAAGTAAAGGGACTGATCGCAAACGCACTCAAGGATTTTGCAGCCGGACTTCTGGCAGAGTAAAGGAGGGCACTATGGCTCAGAATATTCAGAAACTGATCGCCGAGACCTTCCTTGAAATGGCTAACGGACTTGAAAGCGGCAGCTACGGCAAGAAGCCTAAGATCGCGCTCACCGGAATGGGAAGCGAACACGGCGAAGAGAACTCGATGCAGGCTGCCAGAATGGCAGCAGCTGAGGGCGTTGATGTTTACTACATCGGCACTCTTGAAGCACCGGGAGTCACTACCGTCAAGGTAGCTGACGACGAGGAAGGCCACAAGAAGATGGAAGAGCTGCTTGAGAGCGGCGAAGTCGATGCGGCAGTTACAATGCATTACCCGTTCCCGATCGGCGTATCCACAGTCGGAAGAGTAATCACTCCGGGCAAGGGCAAAGAGATGTTCATCGCCAACACGACAGGAACATCAAGTGCTGACAGGATCGAGGGAATGATCAAGAACGCTGTATACGGCATCATCGTTGCCAAGGCCTGCGGTATCGCTGACCCGTCAGTCGGCATCCTGAATGTTGACGGCGCAAGGCAGACAGAGAAAGCTCTCAAGGAGCTTGCAGACGGCGGCTATCCTATCAGATTCGCAGAGTCAGCAAGAGCAGACGGCGGATGCGTCATGAGAGGAAACGACCTCCTGCAGGGCAGCCCTGACATCATGGTCACCGATTCACTGACAGGAAACGTGCTCGTCAAGACCATGTCCGCATTCCAGACAGGCGGCAGCTACGAGGCTGTCGGCTACGGATACGGCCCCGGAATCGGCGAGGGATATGACAGACTTGTCATGATTATCTCAAGAGCTTCCGGAGCACCTGTTATCGCAGGAGCTATCCGCTATGCAGCACAGCTTGTAAGAGGCAAGGTGTTCGACGTTGCTGCAAAGGAATTCGCAGCAGCCAAGAAGGCAGGCCTCGAAGATATCCTCAAGGCAAGAAAGGCAGCAGCAAAGCCTGCAGCCGCAGCTGAAGAGGAAGTAAAAGCACCTCCTGCTGAGATCGTAACAGCACAGATCCCTGGCATCGAGGTCATGGACCTTGAAGACGGTGTTCAGGCACTGTGGAAGAACGGCATTTACGCAGAAAGCGGTATGGGATGCACAGGACCTATTATCCGTGTATCAGATGCTAATCTCGAGAAGGCTAAGGAAATTCTTACTGCTGAAGGATATATTGGTTAGTAACAGCAATTGACATATCATTTGACCTGGCCGGACTGGAGAATAAATCCGATTCTCTTATGTCCGGCCGGTTCATTAGATACCGAAAAGGAGCAAGTAATGTATAAAATTGTAAGAAGGAAGTCTCTCAGACCGACCGTGACCCAGATGGAGATCGAAGCACCGCTGGTAGCACGCAAGGC
>SVCR01000068.1 GCA_015058265.1 Clostridiales bacterium | reverse complement strand
ACACCCGGAGGGCCTACGAGGCAGATGATAGGGCCTTTGTTATTCTTGGTGAGATGCTGTACGGCGAGGTTCTCAAGTATACGTTCCTTGACTTTCTCAAGTCCGTAATGATCCTCGTTGAGTATCTTCTCAGCTCTCTTGAGATTATTATTGACCTTGGATGATTCATGCCAAGGCAGATCAAGGATAGTCTCGATATATGTCCTGCTGACATTAGCATCCGGGCTCATCGGATTCATCTTGGCGAATTTATCGATCTCCTTGCGGATCTTGGTGTCCACCTTCTCGCTCAGCTTGAGCTCATCGAGTTTGTCCTTCCAGGCTCTTGCTTCATCATCGATATCCTCGTCCTCGCCGAGTTCCTCCTTGATGACCTGCAGCTGCTCCCTGAGGTAGTATTCCCTCTGGCCGCGGTTCATATTCTTTACGACTCTGTTGTTGATCCTCTTAGCGATAGAGAGGATGTTGTTCTCACGCCCGATGATGTCGATCAGATGCCCGACTCTGAGCTTGACTGAATCTATGTCGAGCAAAGTCTGCTTTATATCGTATGAGACATCGATCTCATTCGCGATAAGGCTGCAGAGAAGCGACGGATCATCTATACCATCGATGATGTTGTGCCCGCCTGATTCTCCCTGTCCGTTGAGTTCGAGATACTTTACGTATATCTGTCTCAGCACTCTGATATTCGCCTGAAGATTGATATCATCAGGATCGTTATCATAATCCTCCGCGATCACGTAATCACAGATCAGCATATCGCCCTCATGCCTTATATCTGTTATCCTGACACGGTTCTCTACCACGACAAGAATGCGTTCGTACTCGTCATTTTTCTTGACCACCTGTCTGACCCTGATAACAGCGCCTGTGAGATAGCAGTCGTCCATAGACGGTTCGTTTACGCTTACGTCTTTCTGTGCAGATACAACAATATACTTGTCGCTGTTCATCGCGTGATCAACAGCGGCAAGCGATTTGTCTCTGCCTATATCAAAGCCCACTATAGTCCCCGGGAAGAATGCCTGTCCTCTCAGAGGGATATATGGGACTCCTGTAATAATGTTCTGATATTCCGGCATTTAAGCTCCCTTTTCTTCTTTAACAGCATTTATATCTGCCTTCTCGAATCCGTCTTCAGAGCCGGGCTTAGCTCCGCCCTTCTTTGAAGATTTTTTCTTGAACTCAAGCACTGGCTCGGCGCCGTTTTCGATCGTATCCCTTGTTATGATACATTTCGTGACACCATCCATCGAAGGCAGATCGTACATTATATCTGTCATGATGCTCTCGAAGATGCCTCTGAGACCTCTTGCGCCGGTATTGAGCGCAAGCGCCTTCTCGGCTATTGCTTTGACTGCATCTTCCTCTACGTTAAGCTCCACGCCGTCCATAGCGAAGAGAGTCTCATATTGCTTAACAAGAGAATTCTTCGGCTCTGTGATGATCCTGATGAGAGCCTTCTCGCTGAGCTCGCTCAAAGAAACGATCACAGGAAGTCTTCCTATCAGTTCAGGGATCAGTCCGAACTTGAGAAGATCCTCAGGCTGAGCTCTGAGCAGGATATCCTCATCAGAGATATCGAGATCATCTTCGCCCTGATTGAAGCCTATAACTTTGCTGCCGAGTCTTACCTTGATGATCTTATCAAGACCGGTAAAAGCGCCTCCGCATATAAACAGCACATCCTTGGTATTGAAGTGTATGAACTCCTGATTAGGATGCTTACGTCCTCCCTGCGGAGGGACATTAGCGACAGTACCCTCGATTATCTTGAGGAGAGCCTGCTGTACACCTTCTCCGCTGACATCTCTTGTGATGGAGACGTTCTCGGATTTGCGCGCTATCTTGTCGATCTCATCGACATAGATGATTCCCTTCTGAGCTTTCTCAAGATCCTCATCCGCCGCCTGATACAGTCTGAGCAGGATGTTCTCAACGTCCTCGCCGACATATCCTGCCTCGGTCAGAGACGTAGCGTCAACAATGGCAAAAGGTACATCGAGTATCCTCGCCAGTGTCTGCGCAAGCAAAGTCTTACCGCTTCCCGTCGGTCCGAGCATCAGGATATTGCTCTTGCTCAACTCAACAGCATCACGGTCTTCCTTGTGTGTCTCGAGATGTCTTATTCTCTTATAGTGATTATATACGGCAACCGCGAGGCTCTTCTTTGCAGGATCCTGCTCGATAACATAATCATCGAGTTCTGCTTTGATCTCAGCAGGAACAGGGAGTCTGTCAGACTTCTTCTTAGCAGGACGTCCCTTCTCCTCATCCATCATGGATTTGCACAGATCCACGCATTCATTGCAAATATAGACTCCGGGTCCGACAACTATCTTGCGGACCTGAGAATTGGTCTTACCGCAAAAAGAGCATACAAGCTCATTTCTATCTGCCATCGTTACTCCTTCATGCTCTTGATGATCCTGTCTATGAGACCGTATTCCACGGCAGCATCTGCAGACATGTAGTTGTCTCTGTCGGTATCCTTTTCGATCACTTCGAGACTCTGTCCTGTCGCTGATGCAAGGATCTTGTTCAGTTTGTTCTTGATATCAATTATGTGATCAGCTGTTATCTTGATATCAGATGCCTGACCCTGGAATCCGCCAAGCGGCTGGTGTATCATGATCTCTGCATTAGGCAGAGCATATCTCTTGCCCTTGGTACCTGCAGACAGCAATACAGCACCCATGCTGGCAGCCATGCCGACACAGATGGTGCAGATATCCGGTTTGATGTAATTCATGGTATCGAATATCGCAAGGCCTGCGGTAACAGATCCGCCCGGAGAATTGATATAAATATTGATATCCTTGTCAGGATCCTGTGCCTGGAGAAAGAGCAGTTCAGCCGTAACGACACTGGCCGTGTGCTCTGTTATCTCACCGTCTATGAATATTATCCTGTCTATGAGCAGCCTGGAGTAGATATCATATGTCCTCTCTCCCTGACCTGTCTGCTCTACTACATAAGGAACATAGTTCATAAAATTTTCTCCTGTGGAATTATCCGGGAAAAGCTGCTGTTCAGCTCTCCCCGGAATCCTATCTTCTGATGATCCAGCTGAACGTTATTATTCAGCTGCGTCTGCTATATATTCAATTGGCTGTTAAGCCGTCAGACTGACTATTCAGCGTCCTTCTCTTCTTCTGCCTTCTCGACCTTTACGGCGTTCTCGAACAGGAAATCGATAGCCTTCTTAGTAAGAGCATCTTCCTTGAAGTAGTTCTCAGTATCTGCTCCTGCCATCTCCTTGACCTGATCGATGTTCATGCCGTACTGCTCACCGAATTCCTTCATCAGTTCTTCGACTTCAGCTTCCTCAGCTTCCATTCCCTCGAGTCTGATGATGTTCTTGAGAAGAACTCTTGTCTTTACTCTCTTCTCAGCGTCAGCTTTAGCGTCTTCTCTCATATCGTCGACAGTCTTGCCCATCCACTCCATGTACTGCTGGAGATTAACGCCCTGTGAAGAGAGGCTGCGATCCATATCATACAGAATGTTGTCGACTTCGTTCTTGATCATTACCTCAGGAACCTCGATGTCATTCTTCTGGAACAGCTGCTCAAGAGCTCTGTCCTTCATTGTTGACATATCTGTATCGTCAGCATTCTTCTGAAGCTTTGCCTTGAGGTCTGCTTTGTACTCGTCGAGAGTCTCGAAATCGGAAACATCGCTTGCGAGCTCGTCATCGATCTCAGGGAGGATCTCCTTCTTGATCTCATGGATCTTGCACTTGAAGAGTGCAGGCTTTCCTGCAAGCTCCTCTGCGTGATAGTCGCCAGGGAATACTACCTCAACATCAACATCCTCGCCGGCATCCTTGCCGATGAGCTGTTCCTCGAATCCAGGAATGAACTGACCGCTGCCCAGCTTGAGCTCAAAGTTCTCTGCAGTTCCGCCTGCGAAAGTCTCGCCGTCTACACTGCCCTCGAAATCGATGATAACTGTATCGCCGTCCTCAGTCTTGCGGTCTTCAACGTTCTCCATTCTAGCCTGGCTCTTCTGTACTCTCTCGAGTTCAGCCTGAACATCCTCGTCTCCGATAACTGTCTCAGCCTTTTCGATCTCAAGGCCCTTATAATTCTCTACATCTATCTCAGGGAACACCTGAACGGAACCGCTGATAACAACAGGCTCGCCCTTCTTGATCTCAGGTGCCTCAAGTGAAGGCTGTGCGATAACTTCAATATCCATCTCCTTGACAGCATCGAAGTAACCATTCTCGAGGAGGTTGTTCAGAGCCTCATCCCAGAAAATGTCACGTCCGTAGTAAGCCTCGATGATCTTTCTCGGCGCTTTGCCCTTGCGGAATCCATCAATAGTGAATTTGTTCCTGTTGGCAATATAAGCCTTGTTGATAGCATCAGCCCACTCTTCAGGGGTGAATTCGATATTGAACTTAACTATGCCGTTCTCTTTTGATACCTGTGTAGCCTTCATTTGAATTGTTCCTCCGTTATATTTATATAATTGGCTTCTTTATTATCTTTGATTATTCAAAAGCTCTCTGAAGCTTGGATCTGTCTTCAGTTTCGAGCCCGTATTTGTCGCGTATAAGGTTGGCAAGAGTGATGAAGTCATCTTCATCTCCGTAATACCATTCCACTTCAAGCTCGCAGATAGGTACTTCATGCCCGTCAAAATGATGTATCACACCTTCATCTACTGATATGCAGCTGATCGACTTGCCCGTGTCTACCTTGATCTGACGGCGTTCGTAGTCCATGCTGATAGTCTTGTGCAGCGGCTTGTTGCCTGCCGCGTCATACAGCACTTCATACGCGTCACTGGAAATGAAGATCGATATATCCGGATTCTCAGCGAATCTCTCGTCATTTACCACAAGATTGAATTCCTCTCTCCTGTGCAGACCCTCCTGGACGTTGACATCCCATTTGATAGTGGCAGTGTATCTCTCATCTTCCTGCCTGATCCTGTAAGCGATGCCCTTTCTCCTGAAATCCATCTCCGGAGTATCGAAGTATGATGCGTGCATTTCTATTGATTCGACTGCTTCGAGACCAATCTTATTGATCTCCGCGTTCTCAGCGATCTTGTCGAATACTGAGGTGTCTTTGAGGTTGTACTTGAATTCTGTCTCCATAATGCCTCCCGCGCCTGTTTTACGCATATTGCGCACAGCTTATAGATTGTACAAGAAAACTGTCGTTACTTCAAGCCTATTCTTCCATGCTGTGGAATTTGACTTTAAAGTTCGTGCCTGCAAACAGCTGATCAGTCATCGCGATGAAGTTATCTGACAGGTCACTTGCGTAATATCTGTCCTTCATCTCAAAGCCTGACGCCAGCATATCCCTTTCAGTCAGTACTTTCTTAGCTTCATTTATGACCTCGGCTGAGGAACTGTACATCCTTATATCCGGATACAGTCTGTGGATATGATCAGCGATAAGAGGATAATGAGTGCATCCGAGTATCAGGTCATCAAATCTGTTCTCCCTGACAAAGTCATCCATATAATGCCTTACGGTGAGTTCCATTATCTTCGTATCAGCGAATCCCTCCTCTATAAGAGGTACGATAGCAGGACACGCGAGGCTGTGAACGTTAATATCCGGGTCCAGAGCTTTGAGGCTCTTGCCGTATACATCACTGCCGATAGTTGCCTTGGTCGCTATGACTCCTACATTCCTGCATCCGTCGCTTACGACTTTTCTGACTGTTGGCTCTATAACACCGAGGAACGGGACATCCGGATACATTTCTTTCAACATATCCAGGGTGAGGGCCGTTACGGTGTTGCACGCGATTATTATCATCTTGGTGTCTCTGGAGATCAGATAATCGATGATCTGTACAGCGAATTTCCTGATAGTCTCAGGTGACTTCGAACCGTAAGGGGTCCTTGCCGTATCTCCGAAATAGATCACCCTCTCTTCAGGCAGCATCTTGTGCAGTTCGTACACAGAAGTCAGCCCGCCCAGACCCGAATCAAAAACACCTATAGGTCTGTTATCCATATATATATTCCCTTTCCCGTGCAAAGCATATGCCCGGCACGCGATATAATTTTTTATTGTCCGAATTTACTGATCAGCTTATTGATTTCATTAGCAAATTTCCTAAGCTCTTTATTTGCTCGTCCGCGGCTGTGCTCTATCACTTCCATCAAGCGGTTTCCGGCGGTGATAAGCTCCTCATACGCAGTAACAGCGCGTCCTGTAGACTCTGTGACCTTGTACTGATCATCATGTCTGTCATCAGATCTGCGAGACGACAGCTTACCATTACTGTCGAACGATCTGATCTCCAGTCCGCCTCTGCTCTCCTTCCTGATGACAGGAACGATCTCTGCCCTCTGTACGAGTTCACATGCTGCGAGATCCCATACTTCTCCGCTGTAAGGAGCAACGGCCTTGACTCCTGTGCGTTCAGCTGCCAGCTCAGCGAAGGACTCTGTGACCTTGTCCTCACCGTGATTGATGAATACCATCTGCGAAGGTGCAGCCTCCTCAAGCCATTTCAGGAGCATGTTCTTGTCCGCGTGGCTGCTGAAGGAATCCAGCCTTACTATCTCTGCCTGGACCTGTATCTCCTCTCCGAAGAGTTTAACAGCATCAGCTCCGTCAAGCAGCTTGGCTCCTACAGTCTCTCTGCTCTGATAACCTACGAAGAGCACTGAACATTCAGGTCTCCAGAGATTGTGTTTGAGGTGGTGTCTGATCCTGCCGGCTTCGCACATACCCGAAGCGGAAATAATGACCTTAGGTGTCGGATCATCATTAATGGCCTTGGACTCATCGCTTGAAACAGATACCTTCAGTCCCGGGAATGTCACAGGATTGATACCTGACTGAAGAAGCTCATTGGCTTCCTCGTCATAGTAGTCGCTCATATCTGTACTATATATATTAGTAGCTTCTACGGCGAGCGGGCTGTCTATCACTACAGGGAAATCCGCATGATTCTTCACCAGACCTTTCTCCTTGATTATCCTGATGAAGTACAGCAGCTCCTGTGTTCTTCCTACGGCAAATGCCGGAATAACGACATTTCCGCCTCTGTCAAGGGTGCGCTGTATGACTGCTGCTATGTTGTGAACATAATCCGGCTGCGGCGTGTGAAGCCTGTCACCGTATGTAGATTCGCAAACTGCATAGTCTGTATGCGGCGGCGTCTGAGGGGATCTTATGAGCGGCTTGTCCGGATTACCGAGATCTCCCGAGAAGAGGATGGTCTTCTCGACATCTCCTTCTCTAAGAGTCAGAAATACGTTAGAAGAGCCGAGTAGATGGCCCGCATCGATGAATCTCAGAGTAACGCCATCGCAGACCTCTACATCCGTATCATAACCCGAGGTGCTGAACAGCTTCAAAGTATTCTGAGCGTCCTGAGTCGTATAAAGAGTCTCATACTCCTCTTTGCCCGCTCTCTTATTCTTGCGGTTGCGCCACTGTGATTCAAATTCCTGGATATGTGCTGAATCCATCAGCATGATATCGCAAAGCTTCTTTGTAGCTACTGTTGCATATATTGGACCGGAATATCCGTGTGCGACAAGGAAAGGAAGCTTTCCTGAATGGTCTATATGAGCATGTGTGACAATTACAGCATCGATCTCACCGGGAGCAACAGGGATCTCGATATTCTCAAACAGATCTACGCCCTGCTCCATTCCGCAGTCTACAAGTATCCTCTTACCATTGACCTCAAGAAGCGTACATGATCCTGTAACTTCGTGAGTAGCACCGATAAATGTTATTTTCATTTATTATTTCCTCCGAAGGAAGCTCCAAAAGCAGCGATTAATATCGATTTATAACGAATAATATGGTTGTTCGCCGGTGCCAGGCAAGTCTGAAGCCTAAACCTGACAGTACAAACCATAACATAACGACTTATTATAACACGAAAAGCCGTAATTACTGCTTTTTTCGGGAGTTTGACAGTTAAACAGTGATCATCAATAAGCGTCCGGCCTCTGGAACGGCTGCAATGACTGGATTTCCAG
>SVCR01000067.1 GCA_015058265.1 Clostridiales bacterium | reverse complement strand
CGACTCCCAGGATGACAGATGAGACAGCAGACGCCCCTTGTCCTCATCCATCGTATCAAGAGGAGCATAGCCCATCAAGTCAAGAAAAGTATTGAGCTCTTCTGCTGTCATCCCAAGCGAAAGGCACAGACGTATGTATTTCTTCCTTCCCTTCGGAATATGCTTGATATTTATAGTCCTCTTCCCTGTTTTGCGGTCTACGACATTCGCCACCTCGCTGTCACCACTCAGGAAATTGATCATGCTGTCATCGAGATAGCCTCTCATGGCATTGAGGCTCCTGACACCGCCTGCTTCCGGATGTCTCCTGTACACATCGAGAATGCTGTTGACATATCTGTCCAGGAGCTTTCTCGGTCGCGAATAAGCGGTCTTGAAAGCATCCATGTGTTCAGCGACAAATCGTTTTATCCCATCATACTCAGGACCATACTCAGCCTGTCCAAGACTGATCTCAACGTCCGCGGTGTTCTCATAGGACATGACAATTTCATCCCATCTCTCGCGAAATACCGCATAGGCTACTGACTGATATTCCTCATATCTCCGGAAATAGTTGATAGTTCCCGATCTGTCTTCAAGGTTGGCATTGATGAGATATATCCAAACCAGATCTTCACTGATATCCTTAGCATAAAGTCTTCTCTTGCCGCCGTAAGAAGTGATCCAGCTGTTTATTACATCAACTGACTGGCCCAAAGCCATCCCTATCCCGATATATGACGTACGTTTTCTCGGCAGCTTGACATAAAAGCTTACACCATTCTCATTGTACGCGTAGTCCATATAATCACAGACCTCCTTGAGGCTTGTCCCGTTCTGCTCGACAAGGCGGTCTATAGTGTGTCTCCATGAACGTATTTTGTAGGCTGATCCGTGTTTATTCATATTATTAATTATTATACCAATATCTATGCTTTCCTGTCTGTGTTATGGCGAAGTTTCAAAAAAAACAATAATTTACTTGCTTATATTGATCAAAAAATATCAAAGAAAAAATGCGGAAAACGCACAGTTTCCCGCATCTACTATATCATTCTGATGAATTATTTTCATCAACAAAACCGTTCTTTACGAGGATCCTCCGGTGTTTTTACTCGTATGTCTCCCACTTTCCTGTCTCGAGAGCTCTCAATGCGCCCTCTGCAAGAGCCTTCATCTCTTCTTCTCCAGGGAATCTCATGATAGGAGCGATCTTTTCTACATAGGAACTGATTTCTTCACAGAATCTCTCTGAATAAGCCATTCCGCCGGTGAAAATGATAGCATCGACATTGAATCTCAGGACTGCAGACATTGCGCCAATATCCTTAGCAAGCTGATAAGCTATAGCCTTGAATGCCATCATCATCTTCTCATCGCCATCATCGAATGCAGCATTCTCAACATCTCTGAAGTCCTTGGTCCCTGTATATGAATATATGCCGGCTTCCTGTCCGATGATCCTCTTGACATCAGCCTTGGTCATGCCTTCCTGGAAGCAGAGATTGACGAGTGCGTTAGCCGGAAGGGCTCCGCCTCTGTCCATTCCCATAGCGCCGTCATCCTTGACGTTGTTGACGTCGACGACTTTGCCCTTCTTATGAGCTGCTACCGAAACGCCTCCTCCGAGGTGGCAGATAACGAGGTTCAGCTCTTCATAAGCCTTGCCGAGCTGCTTTGCCGCTTTGCGCGCGACTGACTTGTGGTTGAGCGGATGGAAGAATGACTGTCTCTCAAAACCCGGAAGTCCGAGTCCCGAATATCTTGCAAGCGGTTCCATCTCATCTACGCATACAGGGTCTACGAAGAAAGCCGGGATGCCTACGGAATCAGCGAGTTCCTTGGAAATATACGCTCCGAGGTTAGCTGCATGCTCTCCATATGGAGGGTTTTCGATATCGCGGATAACTGCGTCATTGACTTTGTATGTTCCGGATGGGATGTGCTTGAAAAGTCCTCCTCTTCCGCAGATCGCATCGAAGTCTTCCAGTTTATATCCCTCCTCTTCGATCGTCTTGAGGATGGCTTCTTTTCTGAACGGTGCCTGAAGTACGACGTGCGGATACTTCGCGATCTCTGCGGCGTCGTGGTCGATACCGACACGCATCACTTCGTTGTCATCTTCGAAAACGCAGATTTTTGTCGATGTTGCACCTGGGTTGATAACAAGAATTTTCTTCATTGCTCGGAAACTCCTTTCAATAACAAATAATCATACTACTGGATATGATCAAGCCTGGCAATGAGCTGGCCGGACTTAACACTGTCAGCTTCTCTGACATAGATCTTAGAGATAACTCCGTTTCCGGTAGAGATAACATTGGTCTCCATCTTCATGGCCTCGATGACAGCGATAGGCTGTCCCTGCTTGACAGTATCGCCTTCAGCAACCAGTACCTTGACGATAGTGCCCGGGATATTAGCTCCTATCTGGCTGTCGTCATCCTGATTGGCGAACTGGATCTGCGAGCCGGCTACAGACTTGGTCAGAGCCTGCTTGTCCTTGATCATGACGACTCTTCTGTATCCGTTTACAGTAAAGGTCAGATCTCGGTTGCCTGCTTCATCTGTATCGCCTATGTCCTCGAGTGTGATGACCATCACCTTACCCGGCTTGAGCTCGACCTCTACAGTCTGCCCGAGCGCGATGCCGTGGAAGAAGACATCACTGCCCATATTACGGAAGTCACCTTTTTCTCTCAGTTTCTTGATATAGTCATCGAATACTTTGTTGTACATTGAGTAGGAAACCAGCTCCTGATCAGTTCCCTCCAATCCGAGATCCTCGACCAGATGTCTCTTGAATTCATCAAAATCATCCGGCGGAAGGAGTTCTCCCGGTCTGACCGTTATCGGCTCTCTGCCCTTCAGAACGACCTTCTGAAGATCCTCAGGGAACCCGAATTCCGGCTGTCCCATCATTCCCTCAAAGTATGTGACTACACTGTCAGGGAAGTCAAAGTCCGCACCCTTTTCCACTATATTATCAGGAGTCAGATCGTTTTGCACCATGAATATAGCAAGGTCTCCGACCATCTTGGACGAAGGAGTTACCTTGATGATATCACCGAGCATCTCGTTGACTCTGACATACATATCCTTTACCTCATCGAATTTATAGCCGATGCCAAAGCTCTCGACCTGCGGTTTGAGGTTCGAATACTGTCCGCCCGGGATCTCCAGTCTGTAGATCTCAGCTGTTGTTGCTTTCAGATCAGACTCGAAATCTCCGTATACAGGTCTCACATCACTCCAGTAATCGGATATGAGCTGCAGTCCTCTTGTATCCATCATCGTGTCTCTATCACTGTTTTCAAGCGCTGCGACGAATGAATTGAGGGCCGGCTGCGATGTCAGACCGGACATGCTGTTAAATGCTGCATCCACGATGTCGACTCCGGCTTCTGATGCCAGCATCAGAGTAGCGACACCGTTTCCGGATGTATCATGTGTATGAAGATGGATCGGAACAGCGACCTCGTTCTTGAGCGCCTTGATCAGCTTCATAGCTGCCACAGGCTTGAGCAATCCCGACATATCCTTGATGCCGATGATATTCGCGCCCTGTTTCTCAAGGGTCTTCGCCATCTTCACGTAGTAATCCAGTGAATACTTATCTCTGCTCTCATCGAGGATGTCACCGGTATAGCACATCGCCGGTTCTGCGACAGCCCCGGCTGTCAGAACCTCGTCAAGAGCCACTTCTATGCCTTGTACCCAGTTCAGGGAGTCGAAGATACGGAACACATCGATCCCGCCCTTATATGCCTCCTGAACGAACTTACGGATGGTGTTATCCGGATAGTTCTTATATCCTACTGCATTAGCTCCTCTGATGAGCATCTGCATCAGAACGTTAGGGATCTGCTGTCTCAGCACTGCGAGACGTTCCCACGGATCTTCTCCGAGGAACCTCATAGAGACATCGAATGTAGCGCCTCCCCACATTTCATAAGAGAACATATCGCGGCCATAATAAGCCATAGCCGGGGCGATCTTCTCCATATCCCTGGTCCTGACTCTGGTAGCGATAAGTGACTGCTGGGCATCTCTCAGTGAGGTATCGGTCAGGAGAACTTTGTCCTGAGCGAGCACCCAATCAGACAGCCCTTTGGCACCTCTTTCTTCAAATATCTGCTTGGTCCCGCGCAGCTTCTTTACAGCTTCTGCATCTACCTTAGGAATTGTCGGTATATTGAAGGTCCCGGCCTTGGTCTTCCTGCCGTTGACGACCATATCGCCGAGGAAGTCAAGTACCTGAGCTTCTTTGTCTGCCACCAGTCTTATATTAAGGAGCTCCGGATTTTCAGCTATGAATCCTGTATTGCATTCACCTTTTCTGAATGTAGGATGATTGAGAAGGTTGAGCAGGAATCCGGTGTTAGTGCTGACGCCCCTTACCTTCATCTCCTTGAGAGCTCTTATAGCCTTGCTGCATGCGCCCTTGAATGTCCTGTCATAGGCACAGATCTTGACCAGAAGAGAATCGTAGTAAGGCGTTATCTCTGATCCGGTAAAGCCGTTTCCTCCATCGAGTCTGATTCCGTTGCCGGACGCTGATCTGTACTCTGTTATGATACCTGTATCCGGCGCGAAATTATTAGTAGGATCTTCGGTCGTCACTCTGCACTGGATAGCATATCCGTTGACCTTGATATCCTCCTGGCTCTTTATATTGATCTCCTCAGAATACAGCGGATATCCTTCAGCAACAAGAACCATCGCCTGAACGAGATCGATACCGGTGACGAGCTCTGTGACAGTATGCTCTACCTGGATCCTCGTATTCATCTCAATGAAGTAATGATTTCCGTCTTTATCGACCAGGAACTCTACTGTACCTGCGCTCCTGTAGTTGACAGCTCTGGCTATCTTCAGGGCGTCCTCACAGATCCTCTTTCTCTGCTCTTCAGTTATGCACAGTGCCGGAGTGAACTCAACGACCTTCTGATGCCTTCTCTGGACTGAACAGTCTCTTTCATAGAGATGGACAACGTTACCGTACTTGTCTCCGAGCACCTGAACTTCGATATGCTTAGGGTCTTCAATGTACTTCTCAATGAAGATATCTCCGTTACCGAAAGCCTTTACGGCCTCATTCTGAGCGCTGTGAAACTGCGGGAGGAGGTCCTCTTCCTTACGGACTATCCTCATTCCTCTTCCGCCGCCGCCCGCAGCAGCCTTGAGCATGATCGGGTATCCTGCCGCTTTGGCAAAGTCGAACGCCTCACTGTCGTTGGTTATCGCTGCTTCTACGCCCGGGATACATGGAACACCGACCTCGTCAGCAACCATTTTAGACTGTATCTTGTCTCCCAGACGGTTCATCATCTCATGTGTCGGTCCGATGAAAGCTAAGCCGGCTTCTTCGCAGGCTCTCGCAAATTCAGCATTCTCCGACAGGAAACCATATCCCGGATGAATCGCATCGCATCCCTTGGTCTTCGCCAGACGGATGATCTCATCAATATCCAGATATGCGTCTATCGGGTTCTTGCCTTCGCCTATCTCATAAGACTCATGTGCTTTAGTTCTGAACAGGGAATTTCTGTCCTCAGCTGAATAGATCGCAACTGTTCTGATCCCGAGCTCTCTGCAGGCTCTGATCACTCTGATCGCGATCTCTCCTCTGTTTGCTATCAGCACTTTACGGAAGTTTTTTATCTCTGCCATTTCTGTTTTTCCTACCCTTAATTCTATCTGTTGCGGTTATTGTATTTACGTCTTTCAAGCTCAGTCAGCAGCTTCTTCCTCAGCCTGATATCTGACGGAGTCACTTCCACTAGCTCGTCATCACTGATAAACTCAAGTGCTTCCTCCAAAGTGAACGTCCTTGGAGGTGTGAGCTTGATGGTATCATCGCTGCCTGCAGCTCTCATGTTCGTTGCCTTCTTAGCACGACATGGGTTGACGACCATATCATCAGATCTCGCGTTCATGCCCACGATCTGCCCCTCATATACGTGATCCTGAGGTTTGACGAACATCTGAACTCTTTCCTGTATAGTGAAGATGGCATAAGCAGTACAATTGCCCTCTTCCTGAGCTACTGCCACGCCGTTGATTCTGTCAGGGATATCTCCCTTCCATGGTTCAAAGCCTTCGAATCTCCTGACCATGGTGCCCTCTCCGTGAGTATCGTTGATGAACTCAGTACGGTATCCCATCAGCCCTCTTGTAGGCGCTGTGTAGATGATGCGAGAGTATCCGTTGCCCTCTGACATCATCTGCTTCATGAGACCCTTGCGCAGGTTGAGCTTGGATATGACCGGACCTGTATATGTATCCGGTACGCTGATAACGACCTCTTCTACCGGCTCCAGCTTCTCTCCGTTCTCTCCTCTCTTGATGACTACCTCAGGCTTTGAAACAGCCAGCTCGTAGCCCTCTCGTCTCATATTCTCTATAAGGATCGAGAGATGGAGTTCTCCTCTTCCTGAGACTTTGAATGAATCTGTTGTATCTGTAGGCTCGACCAGGAGTCCGACATTGACTTCCAGCTCCTTCTCCAGCCTTTCCTTGATATGCCTCGAAGTGACATATTTGCCCACTTTGCCCGCGAAAGGTGAAGTGTTGACCATGAAGTTCATGGAAAGCGTAGGCTCTTCGATATGGATGGTCCCGAGTGACTCCGGATGATCCGGATCACATATAGTCTCGCCGATCGAGATATCCGAAATACCTGAAACTACGACAATATCTCCTGCTCCTGCCTCGCTGACAGCTACTCTGCTGAGCCCTTTATATACGAAAACCTGATTGATCTTGCACTTGCTGATGCTTCCGTCTTCTCTCGTCACGGCGACCATCTGGGCTTCTTTGATCTTACCTCTTGTGACCCTGCCTATACCAAGCCTGCCGATGTAGTCATCGTAAGCCAAAGTGGATACCTGAAGCTGAAGCGGCTCATCGTCGAGATCCGGATAAGGATCGCAATGATTGACGATGCACTCAAGCAGTGGCTCGATATCCAGCCCGCCATAGCCCTTAGGCGACTTGCGGATCTTGGTCTGACCTTCCATAACCGAGATACTGTCTGCGTCAGACGGGTCATTGACAGCGATGCCTTGTCTTGCGATTCCGTACAGTATAGGGAAATCCAGCTGATCATCGTTTGCTTCGAGGTCCATGAAGAGTTCATATACTTCGTCTACGACCTCGTCTATTCTTGCATCTTTCTTATCGATCTTGTTGATAAACAGGATCGGGTTGATACCCTGCTGCAGAGACTTATTAAGAACGAATCTCGTCTGAGGCATAGGTCCTTCGCTTGAGTCGACCAAGAGGATAACAGTGTCTACGGTCTTCATGATACGCTCTACTTCAGAGCTGAAGTCCGCGTGTCCCGGAGTGTCAACGATATTGATCTTATAATCCTTGTACATGATCGAACAGTTCTTGGAATAGATCGTGATGCCTCTTTCCCTTTCGATCGCATCAGAATCCATTACACAATCGACTACCTGTTCGTTATCACGAAAAACATGTGACTGAGCGAGCAGTGCATCGACCAAAGTGGATTTTCCTGCGTCTACGTGAGCTATAACTGCGATGTTGATTATCTTTTGCTTATCTGACATTAGTTACTCTTCCTTGTAGTATGTTTAATTAGTTGTTTATCGTTCTTCTTCTGCGCATCTCTGCATATGCGCCTTCTACCGTTCTGACGAATGATCTGAGATCATGCGCATAGTCGATAGTCGCAGGCTTTTCTTTGAGATTGGAAAATGCCTGGCCTTGTATATCATCCGAATACCATTCCGGTTCAGGAACATCAAGTGTGAGGAATGATATCGCCCATGACTCCTCAGCACCGAATGTAAGAGCATATATGAGCATATCGTAATAGTAATTGCGGTCTGCCAGATAATTCTCCAGCAGTTCTCTCGGAGTCGGATGATAGATGAATCGCCTCAGTTGTCTGAACCTCATCACCAGCTGAGAGTTTCCCTTTCCTCTCGCTCTCATGATGACTATCATGAAAGCCGAGTAGGCTGTCAGGATGAG
>SVCR01000066.1 GCA_015058265.1 Clostridiales bacterium | reverse complement strand
GCAAGAGGATTGACCTCTGTGATCCCGGCCATGGTGGCCGCGAATGAAGATCCGACTGAACCTCTTGATCCTACAAGATATCCGTCAGCATTCGATTTCTTTACGAGCATCTGAGCCGCGATGTACATTACCGCATATCCGTTGCCGATGATGGAGCTCAGCTCTGTCTCGAGCCTGTCTTCGATCTCCTGAGGAAGCGGATCGCCGTATATGGACTTTGCCTTCTCATAACAGCTGTTCCTCAGCTGCTCTTCAGCACCGTCGATCTTAGGCGGGAATTTGCCTTTAGGAACAGGCAGGATTCCCTCATCGACCATATCCGCGATCTTATTTGTATTGGTGACTACTATCTCTTCTGCTCTGTCACCGAGATAAGCGAATTCCTCCATCATCTCGTCAGTAGTCCTGAGATACAGGGAATCTGACGGCGTATCTCTGAATCCGATGCCGGCCATGATGATATTCCTGTAGATCGAGGCCTCCGGTGTCGGATAATGAGAGTCTGTAGTTGCGACAGTGAGCTTTCCCAGCTTATCGCCGATCTCGATCACCTTCTTATTCATGGCAATGATGTCGTCATTGCTTCTGACGATGCCTTCATTTACCATAAACCTATTATTGCCAAGCGGCTGTATCTCCAGATAATCATAGAACGAAGCGATCTTCATCAGCTCTTCGTCAGACGCACCGTTCAGAATAGCCTGATACAGCTCTCCTGCCTCACATGCGCTGCCTATGATTATACCTTCCCTGTGCGCCTCAATGACTGAACGAGGCAGTCTCGGCCTCTTGTAGAAATAGTCTATATGGGAGAGGCTCACCATCTTATAGATGTTCTTCAGTCCTGTCTGATTGGACGCGAGCAATATGATGTGGTAAGTCCTGTTCTTCTTGATATCTATCGTGCCGTCTTCATTCCGGGCATCTTCATCCGGATAGAGATACCCCTCTACTCCGTAGATTATCTTGATATTCTTGCCGTTTTTCGCCAGTTTGCCTGCTGCCTTGGCTGCGTCCGGAAAGCCCTGGACAACACCGTGGTCAGTGATCGCAACAGCCGGCTGACCCCACATTGCAGCCGTATTGACGATATCTTCTACTTCATTGAAGCCGTCATTGTCACTCATCTTGGAGTGGCAATGGAGCTCGACACGCCTGCCGTTAGGGTAAGTATCCTGTTTGTAATGCTTTTCTACTTTCTTGATAGCGCCCGCCTTTATGACATTCTCATGCTCGAATGTATCATATTCGACAGGCCCCATTACTCTGATCATATCCCCCTCTGACAAAGCCTCGTCTATCTCAGCATACTTGTCATTGGAGATGAACTGCTTGATGCAGAAAGTCCTGGCTTTGGCTGCGATAAGGATCGTTATGAGAGTCTTTCCGTTCTTGATAGGCATCGAATCGATCTTGAAGACTTCGCCTTCGACAACAGGTCTGCCCGGTGTACCGACGTAACCGGCCAGTTCGCTGAAATCCACAGGCTTGCCGCCAAAGTCCTTGCCCAGCAATATCAGTTCTCCCGCTGCATTCTTGTGCGCAGGCTCCTCTTTGCTCTTGCGCCTGTACCCGTTCCCGGAGCCGCCGCCATTACCATTGCCGTTGCTGTAATTGTTGCTGTATCCGGATGATTCCTCGACATGCGCCTCAGGGATCTGTATCCCGCTGTACATATAATTGACACGGACCTTATTGATCGAAGATATCCTGTCGATGATGCGTTTTTTCATAACGCTCTCGAGATTTCTCGGCAACACAAAATTCAGTCTGGTGTCTATCGTGAGCACCAGAGCTGTTTTGTCGATCGAGATGCCGGTTATCTCCATCTCGATATCCTTTTCATTTCTGCCGACCGCTTCACATATTTCAGAAGCGGTCAGTATCTCTTCAGGTATCTTTATCATTTATCCGCGTCCTCAGATACTATCTCGATCAGCCTGTCGATCAGCTGATCTTCCGGTACCTTCTCCAGTATCTTCCCGTGAGAGAACACGAGACCCTCCCCGCGTCCTCCTGCGATACCGTAATCAGCCTCTCGGCTTTCTCCCGGCCCGTTGACCGCGCAGCCCATAACTGCCACTTTGAGCGGTCTCATTCCGCGTCTCTTACGATCGGCAGCTATCGGCCCGAGCCTCTCTTCAGCCTCGTTGGCAAGGCCTATGAGGTCGATCTCTGTCCTGCCGCATGTAGGACACGAAACTATGTCAATCGCTTTATCGCGAAGTCCGACTGTTTCGAGGATCTTTGAGGCAAAGTAAACTTCTTCTACCGGATCCGCCGTGAGCGATACGCGCATGGTATCTCCTATCCCCGCGAGCAGCAAAGCTCCGATGCCGACAGCAGATTTCAGTCTGCCGTTCGCCGGAGTTCCCGACTCAGTGATACCGATATGTATAGGACAATCGACCATATCTCTGAGCTTCATATGAGCATCGTAATTCATCTTGACATTGGATGACTTGATCGAAACGACCAGGTTGTCATAGTCCATGTCTTCTATCAGCTTGACCATATTAGCGCCGCTGACTGCAAGAGCTTCGGCAGTGACTCCGCCGTACTTATCGATCAGGCTCTTCTCGAGGGATCCCGAGTTGACACCGACACGGATAGGGATATCACGCTCACGAGCCTTGTCTACAACGGCTCTTACCTTCTCGATGCTGCCGATGTTTCCCGGATTGATCCTTATCTTATCAGCACCGTTCTCTATTGCAGCTATAGCCAGCTTATAGTCAAAGTGTATATCCGCTACCAGAGGAACTCTCACGAGCTTTCTGGCTCTGCCGAATGATTCTGCGGCTTCCATATCAGGGATCGCGCATCTTACGATATCGCAGCCGGCAGCTGCCAGCTCTTCGATCTGCCTGACCAATGCCGCAGTATCTCTTGTATCTGTATTTGTCATCGACTGGATCGAAACAGGTGCTCCGCCGCCGACAGCTACATCACCGACGTATACTTTTCTGGACATATATATCTCTCCTTCAAGTACCGCTCCTCATGAAGCGGCACATTCTGTTCATCTCTGCTTCCTCCCGGATCACCCGAGCAGGTTTCTCACATCATTGACCGTAACGAGCACGAAGAGTGAGAGCAGCAGTACCATTCCTACCAATGTCGCTTTGTACTCCATCTCATCATTGATACGCCCGCCACTTATCACCTTGAGCAGGATGAAGAATATCTTGCCTCCGTCCAGACCCGGTATAGGGATGATGTTGAACAAAGCCAGATTCAGACTTACGAGGGCCAGCAGCATCAGATATGATTCTATACCGTACTGGCTGGTCTGATTGACTACTCTGACCAGACCTACCGGCCCGGCTACATCATCTTTGCTTATACCCCTCTGGAACATGGACTGGAATGCTTTGATCATCATCTTATTCATCTCCCAAGTAGCAACAGCACCGCTTGATAAGCAGGCAAGCGGATCCCTGGTACTGCCTGCAACGATGCCGATTATATAACGATCGTACTGCTTATCCAGCTCAGGCACCACATATGCAGTCTTCTTTTCTCCTTTGTGCTTGTAAACGATCTCAAGCTTATCGCCTTCATGATATTCGTCTACGGCGTTAGTAACATCGCTCCAGCTCTTAGCAGCTATCCCATCGATCTCAACGATCGTATCTCCCGCGACGATCCCTGCCTTTGCCGCAGGCGATCCCGGTGTGACGTCACTGAGTGTTGTCGAAGGGACTCCGCTGATCGAATATGCTATCGTTACAGCGAGTACAGCGATGATGACATTCATTGTAACGCCCGCAAGAAGAATGGCGATCTTCTGAAGATTGCTCTTGTTGCTGTACGCACGCGGATTATCGCTGGCCTCTTCTTCACCTTCCATCGCGCAGTAGCCGCCCAGAGGCAGAAGTCTCACAGAGTACTGAGTTTCTCCCTTCTGCTTCTTGAACAGCAGCGGTCCCATACCCACTGAAAACTCGTTCACTTTGACGCCGCAGAGCTTAGCCACGATAAGATGGCCCCACTCATGCGGTATGACAAGGACGAGCAGCATTAATACAAATAAAATGGCAGTTTTCAATATATCCTCCCCCGGTCCGCATTCTCCGCTCACAGAGCAACGGACCTTGTTACTACTTATTGAGCAAAGCTCTCGCTTTCTCTCTTGCCTCTCTGTCTGCCGCGAGTATTTCCTCCACGGTTGACGGTGAGGTGTGCGGAATCGCATTCATGACCTTCTCTATGGTCTCCGGGATATCCAGAAAGCCGATCTTGCCTCCGAGGAACATCCCTACGAGTTCTTCATTCGCTCCGTTCATTATTACAGGCGCGCTTCCGCCCTCTTTCAGAGCACTATATGCCAGATCGATGCATCTGAATACTTTTCTGTCCGGTTTCTCGAATGTCAGCTTCGATCCGGTCGTAAAGAAGTCCAGACTGTCTCCCGGAAGCTCCAGTCTTGACGGATAATTTAGCGCAAGACTGATCGGGATCTTCATATCCGGCAGTCCCATCTGCGCGATCACGGAACCGTCGCAGAATTCCACCATGGAATGGACGATGCTCTCCGGATGTACATGGATGTCTATCCTGTCTCCCGGAATGTCAAAGAGCCATCTGGCTTCGATCACTTCCAGGCCTTTGTTCATCATAGTCGCGGAATCGATCGTGATCTTGGAACCCATGCTCCACTTAGGATGATTGAGTGCCTGCGCTATGGTCACGTCTCTCATCTCTTCCAGTGATCTGCCCCTGAACGGTCCGCCCGAAGCTGTCAGCAGTATCCTTCTGACCGGACGCTCATTCTGCGCACCGGCTCCGGTGCCGGCGGCATCAGGTTCTCTGTACGCTCTTCCGCAGGCACTGCCGCCGTTACCTTCAAGGCATTGGAATATGGCACTGTGCTCGCTGTCTACCGGCAGGAGTCTGACGCCCTTCTCTCTGCAGAGGGCTGTAACGATCTCACCGCCGGCAACAAGTGTCTCCTTGTTGGCGAGCGCGATATCTCTTCCGCAGCTGATAGCTGTATATGTCGGCGCCAGACCGCTTATGCCCATCAGTGAATTCAGGACTATATCGCAGTCCATCTTCGCGATCTCAACAAGGCCGTCTTCTCCGTACGATACTTCGATCTCCGGGAATTCGGCTGCTACTCTTGCTGCGTCTTCTGCTGTTCCTACAGATACTGCTTCGGGTGCGAACTCTCTGATCTGACTGATCAGGTCATCGACCCTGCTTCTGCATGTAAGGCCGACTGCCTTGAATCGGTCCGGATTATTTCTGATTATCTCGAGCGCCTGGGTCCCGATCGACCCGGTGCTGCCCATTATAAGGATTCTTTTAAGCATTTCTATATTCGATTCCCGCAGACCAGTCTGCGGTCATTTTTCAATTTGTATGTAGTTATCCGGTCTGCAATCGCTCTTAAGTTCGCATGCTGATAAGCAGCCGGGATGCGAGACTTGTGAGAGATCTATGAAAAGATGCAATGCAAGATCTTGAGCAGACGAGCAGACAGGCTGCTAATCAGCATGCGGCTCAAAGTTAGATCGCCAGTATCCCTGTAAGCGCACAGATCGCGTAATAGACGACCGGCGCGACGAAGATCACGCTGTCAAACCTATCCATTATTCCGCCGTGTCCCGGTATCAGCTTACCGTAATCCTTGATCCCCATCTTACGCTTGAAAGCTGAAGCTGTGAGGTCTCCTGCCATACCGGCTGCTCCGCCTACGAGTCCGAGCACCAGGCATACCAGCGCCATCTCACGCATGAAGATAAATCCAAACAGCCAGCTGAACAGCGAGCTGCCGATCAGTCCTCCGACTGCGCCTTCAATGGTCTTCTTAGGGCTGAGATTAGGTGCCATCTTGTGTTTACCAAGGAAGTAACCGCTGAAATAAGCGAATATATCCGATCCGAACGCAGCGATCACTACGATCCAGATGAACAGGCTGTAATCGGTCATGTCGATCAGGATCATGTGATATGTGAAGAAAGGAATGTACACAAGAGCAGTTACTGTCGCAGCTGCATCGTATGGACCCCTTTCAGTGATCTTCCATCCGTATATCAGGCCGGCAGCCACAGTAATGAACACCCAGATGCACATGAACATCATGTTGGCGCTGAACTGAGGTATCGACATCTGCTTTGCCGCGAATGCAGTCAGGAAAAGCAGTACTGTCATAACATAGCACACCGGTTTCGACGGATGAACATCTAAATTATTCCATCCGTTACAGAATTCGTGAATACCCATAAGTGCTATCAGGAGAGCCGCAGCCCACAGAGCTATCCCGCCGAAATACAATACGGCAAGAAGCGGTACCATCACGATCCCTGATATGATCCTCGTTTTCATCTACTTGTCTGCCTCCTTCCGTCCGCCAAATCTCCTGTCACGATTCGAATACGCATCGATGAGTGAAGCATACTCCTCCGGCGTGAAGTCAGGCCAAAGCGTATCCGTGAACATCAGCTCGCTGTATGCCGCCTGCCATGTCAGGAAGTTCGACATCCTCTCCTCACCGCTCGTGCGTATCACAAGATCAGGATCCGGAACATCAAAATGAGCGCTGCCTGAATACAGATGTCTGGAAATATCGGCCTCTGTCAGTTCTGACGGATCCTGTCCTGAAGCCGCGATCTCTGCATACAGTTCTCTGACGCTCTTAAGTATCTCATCTCTGCCGCCATAGTTGAGAGCGATATTGAACACAAGGCCGTCGTTGTCCGCAAGGCGGGCGACCATTTTGTCTATCGCTCTGACTGAAGCGCGCGGCAGCATATCATATTCGCCGAAGATGTTGATGTGTACATTGTTCTCATCAAGTTCTTCGAGTTCTGAATTAACGTATTTGACTATAAGATTGAAGATCCCGTTTACTTCTTCAGTGCTGCGCTTCCAGTTCTCTGTGGAGAAAGCGTATACAGTAAGGTATTTGATCCCCATATTTGAAGAAGCTATTACGATCTTCTTCATCGACTGCATTCCGGCATTGTGTCCCATAACGCGGGGGACGCCGTGAGCCTTAGCCCACCTGCCGTTGCCGTCCATGATGATACCGACATGAGTCGGGAATCTATTTTCTGCCATAATATACACCTTGAATACAGCAAACGTGGCTATTTAAAGCCACGTCATCTGCATATTGATCGTAATGATAGTCCCGGGAGCTATACTTCCATGAGCTCTTTATCTTTGTCTGCTATGATAGCATCGATGTCCTTGATCGCCTTTTCGATCTTCTTCTGGACATCTTCGAGTTCATCCTTCAGATCATCCTCAGTCAGCTCTCCGGCCTTTTCCATCTTCTTAAGATCGTCATTTTCCTCTCTTCTGAGGTTTCTGACTGCGACCTTGGCTTCCTCACCGTAGTTCTTTACGACCTTAGTGAGCTCTTTTCTTCTCTCCTCTGTGAGCTGAGGGATAGCAAGTCTGATCACTTTGCCGTCGTTAGCAGGATTGATACCGATGTTCGCCTCGTTGATGGCTCTCTCGATGTCGCTTACTGACTTCGGATCGAACGGAGAGATCAACAGTGTTCTCGGATCAGGAACAGAGATGTTTGCGAGTGCCTTGAGCGGTGTCGGTGTCCCGTAATAATTTACCTGCACCTTGTCGAGAAGCGCAGGATTAGCTCTTCCTGCCCTTACAGTATTGAGGTTCTCTTTAAGAAAAGATTTAGTGCTTTCGATTCTTTCGTCAAGTGATTTCTTCGCCATGATATGCCTCCTATTGAATGAGTGTTCCTACATTCTCGCCGTTGATGACTTTCATCAGATTGCCCTCTTCCGCAAGAGCAAAAACATATATCTTAGTACCTGTATCCTTGCATAATGTAGCTGCAGTCAGGTCCATTACCTTGAGATCCTTATCGATTATATCCATGTATGTCAGTTCACTGTATCTCTCAGCATCAGGGTTGGTCCTCGGATCGTCTGAATATACAGCATCGATGTTCTTCGCAAGCAACAGTACATCTGCCCCTATCTCCGCGGATCTGAGTGCAGCTGTCGTATCAGTTGTGA
>SVCR01000065.1 GCA_015058265.1 Clostridiales bacterium | reverse complement strand
TCAGCTGTCGCAGCGACGACACGGATTCGAACGGATTCTGGAAGTCACAGGGCTTTGAGGCGCTGTACGAGAAACAGAGCGGAAATCACAGCATCACTGAACTCGGAAGGGCGATCTGAGTAAAGAAATATTTAGTTAATCGCTTACTGCGGTGATGTTATACTCAAATGTGTATTCAAGGAGGTATCTGAATGAAGATCAGAAACATCATACTTACGGTTGTGATGATAGCTGCGATGACCTTATCCTTCGCGGGCTGCGGAAGCAAAGGCGGAGCTGAAGCTCCGGAAGTCAAGATAGATTACGGGACATCAGAGCTGTACTCACAGGAGGATATGGACAGCGCTATCGAGAAGATCGAGAAGGAGTTTGCCGGATGGGAAGGCTGTGAACTGCACAGCATTGTATACGCCGGAGATGAATGTCAGAATGAAGAAAATATAAAGTGGCTGAATGAGCTAGCTGAAGCCAATGGCTATGATACTCCGATCGTTCAGGTGATCGAATTCAAGAGTACGTTCCATTCGCCTGTCGATGGAGGAGGCTCATGGGAAGCTGATAAAGAGTACGAGGACTGGTCATGGTTCCTCGGCAAAACTGACGGAGGAGACTGGAAGCTCATCAGCTGGGGATATTAATAATGAGTCAGATAAGTCTGTTCGAAACTGAAAATAACAGCAACCAGCCCCTTGCGGCAAGGATGCGCCCTCGCGATCTTGATGAGTACGTAGGACAGCAGCATCTTGTCGGCAAGGGTCGTGTTCTGCGCAATCTTATAGAGAAAGACAGCATCTCGTCAATGATATTCTGGGGACCTCCGGGTGTGGGCAAGACAACTCTTGCACAGATCATCGCTGCAGGGACCAACGCCCAGTTCATCAATTTCAGTGCTGTAACGAGCGGGATCAAAGAGATCCGCAATGTGATGCAGCAAGCAGACCGAGTGACTGCTCTCGGAGCGCGTACGATAGTCTTCGTAGACGAGATACACCGCTTCAACAAGGCCCAGCAGGATGCGTTCCTTCCGTTCGTTGAAAAAGGCAGCATCGTTCTCATCGGAGCGACTACGGAGAATCCTTCTTTCGAGGTCAACGGCGCTCTTCTGTCCCGGTGCAAGGTCTTTGTCCTGCACCAGCTGAGTGAGGAAGACATATCTCAGCTGATCCGCAATGCGCTGGAGGATCCGAGAGGATTCGGCGATCAGGATGTCAGGATATCTGAGGACGTCATCAGTGCGCTTGCTTCGTTCGCCAACGGAGATGCAAGGACGGCATTGTCAACTCTTGAGATGATGGTCATAAATGCCGAGGTCACCAGAGGAGAAGACGGGAGAGATGTGATCAACGTCACCACTGAGGACTTCGAACAGTGTACATCCAGAAAGTCTCTGCTGTATGACAAGCAGGGTGAGGAGCACTATAATCTGATCTCTGCCCTTCATAAGTCAATGAGGAATTCAGATGCAGATGCGGCAGTTTACTGGCTCGCCAGGATGCTGGAATCAGGTGAGGATCCTATGTACATAGCAAGGCGCGTCACTAGATTCGCGGCAGAGGATGTCGGCCTCGCCGATCCGAGAGCTCTGGAGCTCTCGGTCGCGGCATTCCAGGCCTGCCATCTCATCGGAATGCCGGAGTGCAGTGTGCACCTCACCGAGGCCGTGATCTATAATTCTCTTGCGCCGAAATCCAACGCGATGGAGGTCGCCTATATGGAGGCTGCTTCTGACGTTGCCAAGAGTCCTGCGGAGCCGGTCCCGCTGCACATACGCAATGCCCCGACCAAGCTGATGAAGGAACTGGATTACGGCAAGGGCTATGTCTATGCCCATGATACTGAGGATAAGATCGCAGACATGGACTGCCTTCCGGATTCTCTTCAGGGAAGAGAGTATTATCATCCGGGCGATCAGGGGTTCGAGCCGAGGTTCAGGGACAGATATAATGCTATCAGGGAATGGCGCAGGAAACACAGGAAACAGAAGTGAATCAAAGATAAAGAAATGGTACTAAACTTATAAATTTAGTGACATTGAACAACCCGATATGTTATACTTTTTAGGCTGGTGCATTATGCCAGCCTGATTCTTTTGATTGAGGTGTATATATGAAAGACATAGAGCTTAGAGAATTATTCCGCAACACGTCGGAGTATGCTGACAAAGAGATCACGGTGCGCGGCTGGGTAAGAGGCAACCGCAGCTCCAATCAGTTCGGATTCATCTCACTCAATGACGGTACTTTCTTTACACCTGTCCAGGTCGTATATGAAGCGGACAGGATCGGCAACTACCAGGAAGTCTCCAAGATCCGTCTCAGCGCAGGTATTATGGTAAGAGGTACTCTTGTACTCACACCGGATGCCAAGCAGCCGTTTGAGATCAAGGCGGATGAGATCGTCCTTGAGGCAGATTCTGACTCCGATTATCCGCTTCAGAAGAAGCGCCACTCGATGGAGTTCCTTAGAGAGATCGCTCATCTCAGGCCGAGGAGCAACACCTTCTCCGCAGTATTCAGAGTGAGAAGTGTCGCGGCTTATGCCATCCATCAGTTCTTTCAGGAAAGAGGATTTATCTATGCTCACTCGCCTGAGATAACCTGCAGTGATGCGGAAGGCGCCGGTGAGATGTTCCAGGTCACCACTCTTGATCTTGACAACATCCCTCGCAACGAAGACGGAACTATCGACTATACTCAGGATTTCTTCGGTAAGAAGGCTAACCTGACAGTATCGGGACAGCTCGAGGCTGAGATCATGGCTCTCGCTTTCCGCAACGTATATACGTTCGGACCTACATTCAGAGCAGAGAACTCCAATACCGCAAGGCATGCTTCGGAATTCTGGATGATCGAGCCTGAAATGGCGTTCTGTGATCTTCAGGGTGATATGGATGTTGCTGAGGCTATGATCAAGTTCATCATCAGCGAGGTGCTCAGAAAGTGTCCGGAAGAGATGAAGTTCTTCAACAGCTTCGTAGATAAGGGCCTTCTTGAGAGACTCGACAACATCGTCAATTCGGATTTCGAGAGGATCACTTATACCCAGGCGGTCGAGATACTGCAGAAGTCAGGAAAGAAGTTCGAATATCCTGTTGAATGGGGCCTCGAACTCCAGACTGAGCACGAGAGATATCTCACAGAGGAAGTATATAAGAAGCCTATCTTTGTAACAGACTATCCTAAGGACTGCAAGGCGTTCTATATGAGGCTCAACGATGACGGCAAGACAGTAGCTGCTTGCGATATGCTCGTTCCGGGTGTCGGAGAGATCATCGGCGGAAGCCAGAGAGAGGAGAGATATGATGTTCTCCTCAAGAAGATCGAAGACATGGGACTGACAGCAGATGACTATGACTGGTACCTTGATCTGCGCAAGTACGGCGGAGTCAAGCATGCAGGATACGGACTGGGCTTTGACCGCATCCTGATGTACATGACAGGCATGAGCAACATCAGAGACGTCCAGATGTTCCCGAGAACACCGGGAAATGCAGAGTTTTAGAAATTCAGATAAATAACGGCACACTGTGTATGCATGAGGCCGATTTAAACAGATATCAATAGGACAAACATATAACTACCAGGAGGAACACATGAAAGGCTATTCAAGCGACAAGATCCGCAACATCGTATTGCTCGGACACGGCAGCACAGGAAAGACCACTTTCCTTGAGGCAGGACTGCTGAACACCAAGGTCATCAGCAGACTCGGTAAAGTTGAAGACGGCAACACCGTTTCCGACTACGAGAAGATGGAGATCGAGAAGGGCTACACCATCAACCAGACTCTTGTACCTGTAGAGTATAAGGGAACCAAGCTCAACTTCATCGACACACCGGGATTCTTCGATTTCGCAGGTGAGGCAAGAGCTGCACTTTCAACAGGCGCAACAGCGATCATCATGGTCGATGCTTCTTCCGGCATCCAGGTCGGAACAGAGAAGGCTTTCGACCTCGTTAAAGAGTACAATTCACCGACTTTCTTCATCATCAACAAGATCGATAAGGATAACATCAATGTTGACGAAGTAGTTGCCGCACTTCAGGACAAGTTCGGAAGCGCTGTCGTAACACTCGAGGACAAAGATGCTCTTGATGAAGCGGTAGCAGGAGCTGACGAGGAACTCATGGAGAAGTTCTTCGAGGGCGAGCCGTTTACAGACGAGGAGTTCGCTCATGGTCTCGCTACAGGTATCCACAACGGAGACATCATGCCTGTACTCAAGATGAGTGCTGTTAAGGGTGACGGAGTAGATGAAGTACTCGACTCCCTCTGCAAATTCGTTCCGAAGCCGGAGACAGTCGTTACTCAGGCTAAGGACGCAAATGATGAAGACATCGAGATCGCTTGCGATCCTAACGGAGATCTCGTACTCTATATCTTCAAGACACTTGCTGACCCGTTCCTCGGAAAGATCTCCTATGCTAAGGTTGTTTCCGGAACACTCAAGCCTGGCGCTGACGTTTACAACCCTCGTTCAGAAAAGTCTGAGAAGCTGGGATCAGTATTCTTCGTAAGAGGTAAATCCCAGGAGATGACTGACAAGGTCGTTGCCGGTGACATGGTAGCTCTCGGTAAGCTCCAGAACACCAAGACAGGTGATACCCTTTGCCTCAAGGCTAAGCAGGTAACAGTTAAGCCTGTAGAGTTCCCAAGCCCATGCTACTTCCTCGCAGTAGAAGCTGCAGATAAGAACGAAGACGAGAAGATGGCACAGGGACTCTCCAAGCTCATGGAAGAGGATCCTACATTCGTACTCGAGAGAAACGCTGAGACACATCAGACACTCCTCGGCGGACAGGGAGATATCCAGCTCGGTATCATCCAGGCTAAGCTCAAAGACAGATACGGCGTTTCAGTAAACGTTGTACCTCAGAAGATCGCTTACAGAGAGACCATCAAGGGTCAGTCCGATGTTCAGGGTAAGCATAAGAAGCAGTCCGGCGGTGCAGGACAGTACGGAGATGTTCATATCAGATTCTCCCCATCACAGGAGCCGGGTCTGGAATTCTCAGAAGAGCTCTTCGGCGGATCAGTTCCTAAGAACTATGTACCTGCTGTTGAGAAGGGACTCCTCGAATGCATGGAGAAGGGCCCTCTCGCAGGATGCAAAGTACAGAACATCAAGGCAGTCCTCTATGACGGTTCATATCACGAAGTAGACTCCAACGAAGTATCATTCAAGATCGCTGCATCACTCGCGTTCAAGAAGGGTATCGTTGAGGCTAAGCCTTGCCTCCTCGAGCCTATCATGAAGCTTGAGATCACAGTTCCTGAAGCTTACGTAGGAGCTGTTATGGGTGACCTCCCTAACAGACGTGGTATCGTAATGGGTATGGACCCAAGCAATCAGGGAACAGTCCTCCACGCAGAGGCTCCTCAGTCAGAACTCTTCGACTATGCTATCGCTCTTCGCTCCATGACACAGGCAAGAGGATCCTTCAGTGTTGAGTTCGCAAGATATGCTGAGCTTCCTTCGAACCTTGCTGATAAGGTCATCGCTGCTTACAAGGCAAGCCAGGAGGAGAAGTAATCTGATCGTTACGGTATCATAGTGCTCCCGCGGGGCAGGATGCCTTAAAGAGTAAAGATATTCAAATACCCTTTCCCTTTTGCGGGGAAGGGTATTTTTTACATGGCTTTTATGCGAAAAAAAGAGGCGGCTGACCCGTGAGACGATCACGTGTGTCAAACACCCCTTTGATATGTATGATCAGTTATCTGTATGACCGGTGTCAGTCCAGATATGCATGTATAGCGTCGCGTATATTCGATGCTCCGACTACTCTTATCCCTCTGCTGTCATCCGCGCCCTGCGGTACGATCCTTACAGTCCGTCCTGAATCAGATACGCTGACTTTGCCTGATTCCGCAGCCTGGCGGGCATTGCGCTCCGGAAGGATGACTGTCTCGTAACCGAGTCTTACCGCTTCCTGTACTATCTTATCTGAATTAGGTATCTGGCGGAGGTGGCCGGTGAGACCTACTTCTCCGACAGCTACAAGACGTTTAGATGAGGATTTTCCTTTGAAAGAACTGTATATCGCCAGCGCGACAGCCAGATCCGTGGCTGTGCTGCCGGTGTTCACTCCTCCGACAACATTGACATATACATCGTAGTTGAGCAGGCTAAGGCCTGCTTTTTTCTCCAGTACCGCGAGGATCATGCTCAGCCTGTTGTAGTTGATCCCGACTGCCGTCCTTCTTGCAAAGCCTACATTAGCCTGCGTGACAAGTGCCTGTATCTCAAAGAAGACCGGTCTGCTGCCTTCGTATACCGCAGATACAACAGAGCCTTCTTCGTTGGTGTCGGTCTCTATCAGGCTGCCGCTGAGATCGGATACTTCTGTCATGCCTTCTGAAGTCATTCTGAAGGCGCCGATCTCATCCGTGGTTCCGAATCTGTTCTTGAATGACCGGAGTATCCTCAGGTCTCTGTCGCGCTCGCCGGTGAAATTAAGCACGCAGTCCACCATGTGTTCTATAGTCTTAGGACCTGCGAGCTCTCCGGACTTGGTCACGTGAGCGACTATGAATACAGGGACATTGTTGGTCTTGGCGAATTTGATGAGCAGGTTGGAACATGCTCTGATCTGCGTCACACTGCCCGCGACAGAATCGACCTCTGCGGAATACATGGTCTGGATCGAGTCTATGATCAGGAAGCAGGGCTTGATGTCAGCACAGACGGTGAGTATGTTTTCCAGATTGGTCTCCGGATAGATGTAAAGATCATCGCTCAGGTCAGAGCATACTCTGTCTGCTCTCAGCTTGACCTGCTCTTCGGACTCCTCACCGCTGACATACAGGACTTTGCCGTAGGTGTGAGCGATCCTGTTTGCGGTCTGCGCGATAAGGGTGGACTTGCCTATGCCCGGCTCTCCGGATATAAGGGTCAGGGAGCCGAGGACGATGCCTCCTCCGAGGACTCTGTTCAGCTCCGCGATGCCGGAATCCATCCTGGCGTAATCAGATGTCCCTACGGTACCGAGTCTGACCGGCCGTCCTTCAGTGCCGGTGCGTCTCCTGCTGTCTGCAGCCGGCTCCTTGAGCCCGCTTATCTTATGTTCCACTATTGTGTTCCACGCGCCACAATAAGAACACTGGCCCTGCCAGGCCAGGTATTCATTACCGCACTCGGAGCACATGTATACTGTTTGAGATTTCTTAGCCATTTTACGATCCTGTGATGCGATGCCGCCGGAAGAAGGGCGGCATCGATGTTGTGCTTATTTTCTGCTGCCTGCTGAGGAGTTTGAATCTGAGCGGGTTGATTTGCCCTTGGAGGAAGGCTTCTTGACAGTCTCGAGCTCGAACCAGAAATCCGAACCCTTACCTTCCTCGCTCTCCACTCCGTACTTGGCACTGTGAAGATTAAGTATGCCCTTGACGATAGCGAGGCCGAGGCCGGTTCCCTCTATGGCTCTCTCGTGGTTGGCCGAGGTCCGGTAATACTTATCCCAGACATGCCCGATCTCGTCAGCAGGAATACCCACACCGTGGTCTATACAGTGGAAGGTGACTTTCTTGCTGGTGCGTACCAGCTCGATATCGATATATTTGTTGTCACCGGAATACTTTACCGCGTTGGATACAAAATTGCTCATGACCTGCATGAGCCTGGTCCTGTCGCCTACGACATAAGCGGCTTTGCATGGATGGAAGTGGATCTCATAGCCTTCTGAATCATTGAGCACCATAAAGCTGTCATACACATCCTCCGCTGCCTCTACGAGGTCGAAGGTCTCCTTGTGCATCTCAACGTTATTGGACTGGAGATTGGAAACAGACATCATATCGGTTACAAGTCTGTTGAGCCTTTCTGTTTCGGATATGATTATCTGAAGATCCGCATTCCGCTTCTCCGGATTGTCGCCGGAGATGTCGATGATCTTCTCGGCATATGATCTGATCATGGTGAGCGGAGTTTTGAGGTCGTGAGATACGTTAGCGATTATCTCCCTCTGGTAGAAATCCGTCTTCTCCATCTCGTATGAAGCTTTGTTGAGCGCTTTGGCCAGCTCCTTGGTCTCAGTAAAAGCTGATCCGTCGAATTTGACATCATAATTGCCCTTGGACAGCTCTGTCGCGGAGCGGGTTATATTCTCTATAGGCAGAGATATCCTTCTCGACAGGGCACA
>SVCR01000064.1 GCA_015058265.1 Clostridiales bacterium | reverse complement strand
CTCCGCGTATGACCTGATTGATCTCAGCCATCGTCTCCAGGCTTACCGCATTGATCACTACACGTATCCCTGAACGAGGAGCCTTATCACTCAGCGCTTCAAGTATCTGCTTGAGATCACCTGAGCTGCCGCCTATGAATGCATGAGTCGGTGCCGGCAGTGCCTCGAGAGCCTCCGGCGCTTTGCCCCTAATAACTTCTATATTTCCAAGCCCGAGATTGTCGGCATTCCGCTCGATCAGCCTGCAGGCTTCTTCCTTCATCTCCACAGCATACACTGTTCCGTCCGGATCCAGACGCGCTGTCTCGCACGCGACCGAGCCCGTTCCGCTGCCGATATCGTAGACAACTGAGCCTTCGGTCAGACCGAGCCTCAGGACACTCAGATGCCTTATGCTTTCTTTGGTCATCGGCACCTTGTCTCTTATCATCTCTTCATCGCTGACCACAGGAGCAACAGGTACGGCTTCCGGACTCGGATTGATCACGACAGCCGTATAAAGTCCCGGTTCAGTGACATACGAGCAGTCTTCCGCTCTAATCTTTCCTATCCTTTCCTCCGGATATGACAGCTGGTATCCGAGAATGATGCGAACATGACTGAGACCGTTCTCCACGAGACTCTCTCCCAGCAGTCTTACATCCTTGTCACCTGACAGGAGCACGAATGTCTTCTCTTTATGTCTTATAGTCCTGATGGCTCTGCTGACTGCCCTGCTGTCATCCGAACAGCCGTGGATGCTGACTAATCCGGCATCCTGGTAACTGATCCCGGTTCTTGCAGCAAGATATGTGAATGAAGCGATGCCCGGATGGATGCTGATGCCGCATTCGGTATCTGTTCCGTATGCCCACTCTCTCAGCGCAGGCGCCAGCTTGTCCGCGCCGCTGTAGAATCCCGTATCACCTGAGAAGAGCACTGCAGCTCTCGCAGGCTTCTCCTCTTCGAGGACTGGTATGATATCTTGCGCTCTGTAATACGGATAAGCCCTGCGTCCTTCATATCCCGCGATCATGCGCGCAGCTCCGAACAGGATGTCTGCCCTGTTAATCGCTTTGCCCGCTTCTTCTGTCATAAGGCCTCTGTCCCCGGGGCCGATCCCTATGAGGTCGATCTGCATCCTGCTGCGTATCCCAAAGTATTTAGCCAGAGCGTCATCGACTGACAGCCCCGTCTCCTCGGCCGGTCTTCCGATCATATATACAGGGATGCCTGCCTTCGCTGCGGCTCTTATCTTATCCGGAGCGCCGCCGGCTGTCCCGCTGGATTTCGTCACGAGGATCCTGATATCGAACTGATGGATCAGTGCAAGGTCAGTATCCATGGTGAACGGGCCCTGCATAGCGATTATATGCTTCCCCGTAAGTCCGGCCTGCTCACACAGACTGATGCTGTCATGTGAAGGCAGCACCCTCGCGTAGAGTCTGTCTCTGACGCTCTCATCTGCGGCATATATCCCGAGCTCCTTGCTGCCCGTTGTGAGAAGTATATTCCCCTCTGTTTCTGCAAGTGCCGCCGCACAGGATGCAGCGCTGTCGAATACATTTATCTCGGCATCTTGAGGGAAGAGCTCGCTGTCGGCGTTCCTGGTGATCCTCACGTATTCCGCGGCAGCCGCCCTGCATGCAGTCAGGATGTTATGCGATACTTCTGATGCATACGGATGTGTCGCGTCGAATACTACGCCTGCTTCTGAATTGATCAGGTCGTACATCTCAAGTGCCGTGAGGCGTCCCCTGCGGATGTCGGCACTGTCGCTTTGATCCATTACAAGCTCGCCGTACTCTGTAGCTACACTTACGATATGCTCTATGCCCGCAGCGCTCAGCTTCTCCGACAGAGTCCTTCCTTCAGTTGTCCCGGAAAAAATAAGAGGCTTCATCTCAGCTCCTTTTCTGCTCCTTTTCGCTAAAGACTGGTTCAAAATTTATATCCTCTTGGGGTAATGAGCCTTCCGTCGATAATGCGGCTCTGTGAGTTTCCTATGAAAACGGTCGTGAACATGTCCACCTCAGTATCTCTGAGTTCTGCCAAAGTGCAGGTATGATACTCCTCGCCATCTCTTCCGATGCTGCGAACATATCCGCAGGCTCTGTCCGGTGATACCTTTTCAAGGAGGATATCGCAGGCTTTGCGGAGGTAGTCATGTCTCTTCTTGCTCGACGGATTGTAGACCGCGATCGCAAAGTCTCCTTCCGCAGCTGCTCTCAGTCTTCCCTCGATCAGCTCCCACGGCGTCAGCAGGTCAGATAAGCTGATCACGCAGAAATCATGATTAAGCGGTGCGCCGAGAACTGCCGCGCCGCTCATCGCTGCTGTGATCCCCGGGATCACCTCGATACCGATCTCATCTTCCGGGATACCCATCTCTTCGCGGATCTCGAACATCAGCGATGCCATGCCGTATACACCGGTGTCTCCGCTGCATACCATCGATGTCTTCTTTCCCTTGAGAGCCTCACGGAAACACATCCTGCATCTCTCAGCCTCCTGCTTCATCGGAGTTGAGAGGAATTCCTTGCCTGCGAATCTGTCTCCGAGCAGATCGAGATAGACAGTATATCCTACTATCACATCTGACTCCTCAAGAGCTTGTATTGCCTGCTGAGTCATCATGGACTCCATTCCCGGGCCCATTCCGACTACCTTAACTACGTTCATGCATGCCCCCTGTTATATCTAAATCGAGTAGTATTTTTTAGTATCTGCAAGTACCGGCTTTCTTACCGCCCGACCGCAGCGACTGCGGCTGTCATCCCGTTTTCAGCTGTTTTGCGGACGATGAGTTCGTATCCTGCTCCGGCTGCAGCGGCCGCAGCTCTCTCGCATACATTGTCGACTCCGACCTTGCTGAGAACGGTTCCCGATGATGAGAAATCACCCTGAACTCTTGTAAGCACCGCCGCGTCAAACGTTATGAGCGGGATCCTCCATGCCTGCGACAGGGCTTTCAGGCCCTCTTCATCCTTCTTGATATCTATCGTTGCCAGGCAGCCGACATCACTCACTTCGATCCCGTTTTCTTCAAGTATCCTGAGCGCGAAGTCCCTGAGCTCTTCAAACGGTTTACCTCTGCGGCATCCAATTCCCAGAGCGTACTTCTTCGGCGACAGAACGAGAGACGCTTTGCCCGCGAGTACCGGCTCATCTGTTACTACAACATCCACATGTTCCTGAGGAGGATAATCCTTGATAGAGATAGTGACCGGCTTTCCTGCAAGAGCAGAAGTCGATACTCGTGCTATCCCGTCTCTGTTGACTATCCTCAAGCCGTTCTCTTTAGCGAAAACATCGACCGGAAAAGCATCGTTTATATCTGTAGCAGTCGTTATGACCGGCTCTGCGCCGATGGATGCGGCTATCTCTGCCGCCAGCTCATTCGCGCCGCCAACGTGCCCTGACAGAAGCGGGATAACATATCTTCCCAGCTCATCGATATCCAGCACCGGAGGATCCTGCAGTTTATCTCTGACGAACGGAGCGATCGATCTGACAGCGATACCTGACGCCCCGATGAAGACGAGAGGTATACCGCGTTCAAAGGCAGATCCGCAGATATCAGACAGCTTTTCCGGAGCAGGTACAGGCATGTCTTCTGTTCTGCCTTCCTGCATCCTTCCCTTGAAGATCAATTCTGTTTCATGCGAAGAGAGTGAAGCAGCGATCTTCTGTCCCAGCTCATATCCCCTATTCGTAAAACTGATCATCTTTATCTTCATGTTCGGTATTTCACTCTGCTGATCATCCGTCAGCTATTCTTCAGCCTTCCTGAATTCCGTGGAGAATTTCTTGTCATACAGTCTGGACTTGTCATATCCGTGCTTGCCTATAGCATCTCCTACGAGTATAAGGGCTGTCTTAGTGATATTGTGATCGGCCGCTGTCGCCTCGAGCTCGCACACCTTGCAGTAATAGTATTCTTCTTCAGGCCAGGTCGCTTTATAGATTATCGCGGCAGGAGTATCCGCTTTATATCCGCCCCTGATAAGCCGCTCAGTCAGCTCGCCCAGCATCCCGGTACTGAGATAGACAGCCATAGTCGCATCGTGCGCAGCCCAGCTTTCGATGCTCTCTTTCTCTGGAACAGCTGTCCTTCCTGCCATCCTGGTGATGATCAGAGACTGTGACAGCCCCGGAAGCGTATACTCAAGATCCATCGAAGCAGCTGCTCCGAAGGCCGCCGACACGCCGGGACATGACTCGTATGTTATCCCCATCTCATCCAGAGCATCCATCTGCTCTCTGACAGCTCCGTACAGACTCGGATCTCCTGTATGCAGCCTGCATACAGTCTTGCCCTGAGCCGCTGCTTCTTTCATTACCCCGAGCACTTCCTCGAGTGTCATATAAGCGCTGTTATGTATGACCGCGTCTTCACGCGCGTAGCCCAGCAGCTCCGGATTGACCAGCGAGCCCGCATATATGATCACATCAGACTCAGCAATGAGCCTCATTCCCCTGACGGTTATAAGATCAGCTGCTCCTGGTCCCGCTCCGACAAAATATACATTTACCTTATCCATTCCACTGCTCCCTGTATCTGTCTATCATATCCTCCGCTCCGTCCGAAGCCGCGAGGATCCCGTTTTCTTTGTTATACATGATGCATTCGATGCGGAGCGAACCTGATGCCCTCTTGTTCAGGTGATACATTATCCCTTTCATGATCCGGCAGCTTACCTTCTCCGTTATACCTTCTGCCTCGAGCAAAGCGAAAGCTTCTTCTGTCGTAAGGCAATCGAGTATCCGGAGTATCAGATCGTTCGAAGCTCCTTCACGCGCAGCTGCAGCCGATATCAGCTCCATCCTGCAGTCAGCCATCCGGGAGTGCGTGTTCATGATGCCGCCGGATACCTTGACCAATTTGCCCGCATGCCCTGTCAGCAGCATCCCCTCAAAGCCGAGCTCGCGGACCATATCGACAGTATCGCCGATGAAGTTGCTGCATTTTACGCTCTTGTCCAGATCCATGCCGTATGTTTCTTTCATAAAATCCAGTCCGTAGTTGCCGGGCGAGATGAATGCAACAGTATGACCTTCCGCCTTCTTCTGCCTCAATTCTACCTTGATGGTATCAAGAATGGCCTTCTCACTCATCGGCTCTACGACGCCGGAGGTTCCGATTATCGAGATCCCGCCCTCTATTCCGAGTCTCGGGTTGAATGTGTGCTCCGCTATCTTCTCCCCTCCCGGAACAGAGATGGTCACTGTTATTCCGCCTTCGTAGTCAAACAGCTTGCAGACCTCAGTGACACCATCCGTGATCATCTTCCGGGGAACAGAATTGATAGCTGCCTCTCCGACAGGCTGATCGAGTCCGGGTCTGGTTATCCTTCCTACACCTTCGCCTCCGAATATCCTTACATATCGGGCCTGATCTGCCATGCTTTTATCAAATGCGGCCTCGGCGTATACCAGCGCGCCAGTCGTCACATCCGGATCATCTCCTCCGTCTTTTCTGACAGCGCACTTCACCGAATCCTGAGTCCTTGTTATATCTTCTATCTTCGCATCGAAAACCGGCCCCTTAGGTGTCACTATGGAGATAGTTTCTTTCGTATTGCCGGAAAGCAGCATCAGACAGGCGGCTTTAGCGGCCGCGGCCGCGCAGCTTCCGGTAGTGAATCCGCTGCGAAGTTCTTTCATGCTTCAGTTAGTTCGATTTCAAATGCGATCTGTTACGATATACCGTTTCGCTTCAATATTGCTCTTGCCTATTTCATCCCGTACAGCAGAGCGTTGACTATCGCGGCCGCGACGTTGCTGCCGCCCTTTCTTCCTCTGTTGACTATATGGGGTATATCTGTTTCAAGTATCAGCTCTTTGGCCTCTACTACATTGACGAATCCGACCGGAACTCCGATCACGAAGTCCGGGATGAATGTCCCCTCGTCATACATCTCTCTGAGCGTTATCAGAGCTGTCGGAGCATTCCCTATCGCGAATATCGTTTTGCGCCCTGACGCCTTGATATCTTCAGCCGCGTGCTCCATGCTCACAGTTGCCCGCGTCACGCCTCTCTGTCCGGCCTCTGCAGCTACCGATTCCTCTGCCATATAGCAGCGGACAGCGCCGCCATATCCCGCCAGTCTCTTCTTGTTGATGCCGGTCAAAGCCATATTGGTGTCGGTAACGATGTCTGCGCCTCCCCTGATGAGATCTCGTGCGATACGGACCGCATCCGGTGAGAATCTCAGTGTATCTGCGTAGTCGAAATCAGCGGAAGTATGTATCGCTCTGCGAATGATAAGATCCTGTTCAGGATCGAGATCGATACCCATTTCAGCCAGCTCCTCAGCAATGATCTCAAAGCTTCTTGATTCAATATCTCCGGGTCTTACATGTTCGATCATATTATCTCCCTCAGTATTCCGATCAGCTGCTCATTATCCTCATGCCCGCGAATGGCTATCCTGAAATATGTGTCATCAAGACCGCTGAAATTCGCGCACCGCCTGATAAGGATCCCCCTCTGCAGAAGCATGTCGTACAGATCAGGTCTGCTCCTCAGCAGCAGATAGTTGGTATCGCTTTCATATACTTTGATCCCCAGGCTTTCCAGTTCTTTCATGAGATATGCTCTCTCCACGCCTATCATCCTGACCGACTCGGCCAGATATTCTGTTTCGGCGAGCACCTTCGCCGCGGCTTCTCCCGTTCTCTCTGCGATCCTTGATACATTCCATTCAGGAAGATGCATCGCGATCTCAGACAGCATCTCACGGCTTGCGGATATCATATATCCGATCCTGATCCCGGGTATAGCGAAGGTTTTGGTAAAAGCACGGAGATGAAGTGTTTTCCCGCGGATATGGCTCTTCTCAAGACCTCTCTCGGTAAGTGGCAGGAAGCATTCATCGATGACAAGGATGACGCCTTTATCCTCACACTTCTCAGTTATCTTCTCAAGGACATCCCTGTCTATGAGCCTCCCGTTCGGATTATTCGGTTCAGTAATGAAGACTATATCCGTATCATCCTCTATCGCGTCGGCGAATCCCTCATCCAGCCTGAAACCGGACCTCTCATCTATCAGGTATTCTTTTACTTCTGCCCCGACTGCATTCAGCGCTCTTCTGTAACCTGCATACGAAGGAGCAGTTATGAGAGCCTTGCACGGCAGGAACGCATGGCAGACCGCCATGATCAGCTCCGAAGCGCCGCTTCCGCAGATTATCCGATCGGGCTCGATGCCTTCATAATCTGCGATGCTCTCCTTGAGCCTCTGCTGAAAAGGATCCGGATACTGATGCATCTCAAGCCTCAATCCGCTGACAGCAGCATCCATTACCGGCTCAGGCAAAGCGACAGGATTGAGATTGACTGAATAATCCAGCTTCACCGAATTCCTGTACACATCTCCCCCGTGCACTACTTTATTACTGATGTCAGATACATTGCTGCAAGACATATTATTTCTCCGATAACTGATGCTGTTATCATCAGCTTGTTCACTCTCTTGATATCTTCATATTCGATAGGTCTGACCGGATCTCCTATCGTCGGCTTCCGCACTATTCTACCGAAGTACTGCGCATCTCCGGCAAGCTGCAGCCCGAGCGCTCCGGCACATGCGCTTTCTGTCTGAGCTGCATTGGGGCTCTTGTGGTTTCGCCTGTCCCTCTTCCAGATTCGAAAAGCTCTTTCAGCGCTGAAGTCTCTGCCGGCTATCGCACTTGCGGCTATGAGGAGCAAAGCGCTCAGTCTTGAAGGTATATAATTGACCGCGTCATCAAGCTTCGCGGCAGCAGCGCCGAACCACATATAGCGGTCGTTCTTATAGCCTACCATAGAGTCCATAGTGTTGACGGCTTTATATGTAAGTCCGAGTACCGGACCGCCGATCGCGGTATATATCATCGGCGCTATGACTCCGTCAGAGAAGTTCTCCGCTACTGTCTCGACCGCTGCTCTGGTGACGCCATCCTCATCCAGAACTGATGTGTCCCGACCTACTATCATAGAGACAGCTCGCCTGGAAGCCTTGAGATCGCCGCTTTTCAGCGCTGCATATACGTTCATGCTCTCTCTTCTCAGGCTGGTCATGGCCAGCACATAGCATGTAAGTATCGACTCTATGATGATTCCGGCTGTCACATCGAAGCTGTACGCTCCCGCAACGACCGCAAACGAAATAAGAAATGCAGACGCCGTGACCGCGATCACCAGAACTCTTCCCGCAGCCTTCTCTTTCTTCCTGTCTCTGGCCGGACTCTCCGGATCGTCATCCGACAGCTCACCGAGCAGTTTCCTGTCCAGGGCAGCTATAAGGCTGCCGATCCACTTGACAGGATGAGGCATGAAATGAGGA
>SVCR01000063.1 GCA_015058265.1 Clostridiales bacterium | reverse complement strand
CTGATGATTCTGTTTAATGCTGATGATTACGGAATAAATATCCCTCAATCTGAGAGGATCCTCGACTGCAGCAGGCATGGCTGCCTCAATGGGGTCAGTATATTCGTTAATCTCCCGGAAGCAGAGGCCTGTGTCAAAATGCTTTCGGGCACGGGTATCAGGTGCAGGTTGCATCTGAATCTCGTCGAAGGCCCGAGCGTAAGTGACCCGTCGGAAGTGCCTTTGCTGGTGAACAGCGAAGGCAAGTTCTGCCTGTCATTTATGTCGTTTTTCGGCCGTTCATTGACGAAGAGAAAGGAAATGAAACGGCAGGTTAAGGCGGAAGTGAAGAAGCAGGTGGACTGCTTCATGGAGTTGATGGGAGAGGACTATCCTCTGCGTGTCGACAGTCACCGCCACTATCATATGTTCCCGGTGGTGTGGGACGCTTTGTTTGAATCATGTACTGAGGATGGGCGTTCAATAGAGGAACTCAGGATCCCTGCCGAACCGTTCCTGCCTATTATTAGGGAACTGGCGCATCTCGGTGTGTTCCCGGCGGCGGGATTTGCGAAGAACATGATCATGCACGTCCTGGCAGTCAGGAACAGATACTTCGGCTCCCAACCGGATTCGTTTGATTTTAAGAAGAATATTCCTGTATTTCTGGGTATCACTTTCTCTACGAAGATGTTCCCTGAGACGGTAAGCCGGCTCCTCCCTGCATTCCGGAAGATAGCTGAGAGAAAAGGGAGGGATCTGGAGCTGATGTTCCATCCGGGCGGTCTGAAAGAGGGTGACCTGATACCGGACGAGCAATTCAGGGATTTCTACCTGTCACCTGACAGGGATGAAGAAGCGAAGACATTGTATGGTCTGAACTTGTAGGAATTAAGAGGCAAATGGATAAGAAAGAAGTTTTACTGTACTTGGTCCTTCCCGCGTATAACGAGGAGGAAGTACTGGAGCAGAATATCAAGATCCTGCTGGATTACTATGATACTCTGACTGCTGATAAGGAAATAGATGAGAGAAGCAGGATCCTGATCGTCGATGACGGATCGAAAGACAGGACCTGGGAGCTCATCTCCGAAGGTCATAAGAGTGACTATAGGGTCGAGGGGATCAAGCTGTCACGCAATGAAGGAATGCAGACTGCTCTCTATGCCGGCATGGAGAAAGCGCTCGAGCAGGGCGCGGAAGCCGTTATAACCATAGACGCGGATCTGCAGCAGGATATCTATGCCATCCCTCGTTTCCTTCAGCAATATCGCGAAGGTTCAGATATCGTGATAGGTGTCCGTTCTTCAAGAGATACGGACGGTTTCATGAAAAAGACCACAGCCTCCATGTATTACAAGATCATGAACTGGATGGGCTGTGAGATCACTCCTAATCATGCTGATTACAGACTCCTTTCTAATCGCGCACTGGATTCATTGATGCAGTACGGAGAGAGGAATCTCTTTCTGCGCGGTATAATCCCGACGCTTGGTTATCAGCATTCTACTGTTGAATTCGAAGTCAAGGAACGCACCGCGGGAGAGTCCAAATTCACTATGAAGAAAATGGTGACTCTCGCCATGGACGGCATCACATCTTTCACCATAAGGCCGATCCATCTGGTATTCATTATGGGATTTGTCATCCTGTGTATCAGCGGGCTCATGATGATCCATATCCTCTGGGATTATTTCCACGGCAATACCGTTTCAGGATGGTCCTCCATTCTGGTCAGTATCTGGCTGCTCGGAGGCATCGGGATATTCTCGATCGGATTGGTGGGAGAGTATGTCGGCAGGGCTTATATTGAGACGAAAAAACGTCCGAGATATTTTATCGATGAATTCTTGACGGGAGGTAAGCAGGATGCAGACAAGATGGATTGACAGCAGGGCAAAGCGTATACTCGCTGCTCTTGCAATCAACGCTGTGCTGCTGGCTGTCTACATGCTCCTGTATTATCCGTGCTATGAGACCAGCGATGATTCCGGGATCAATGCCATTGCCAGCGGCATCAGAGGAGTCCGGGATCCGCATCTGATATACACCAATTATTATTGGGGACTTCTTCTGACCCGGCTGTTCAGATATGCTCCCGGGATCCCATGGACTGCAGTATTGCAGTATGTTGTTTTATTCATATCTTTCACAGCAGTTGCATGTGTTCTCATGAAGCTGCTCCGGAACACCGCCTATCTTCCGCTGATCATAGGACTTCTGGCGCTGTACGAGTACGATGGATATATCCAGATCCAGTACACCAAAACCGCCGGATTTGCCGCAGTTGCAGGATTGGCGCTTATCTTCGGTGAATTGTTTTCCCGCAAAGAATCCTATTTTGTTATTCTTATTGGGCTGCTTCTGTGCTGGATCTCTTCGATGTATCGCTTCCAGCAGTTCTTAGCTACTGTTGGCATCTTCTCTATGCTCGTGCTGTATTATGTTCTGTGGCTTACAGAGCATAAGGACGGTAAGGATGCTTATGGGAGCAATGATAGTGCTGCATTGGAGCAGGCGCCTAAACACGCGGCTGAACACAACACTGAAGGTGTATATGTAAAGCACAAGCTGGTCATTGCATCTGTTGCTGCCGTGATGGTCCTCGGAGGTGCTTTCGGACTTCTGGCGATGGACAAAGCTCACTATACATCCGACGATTGGAAGGAATACATTGAATACAATGAGATCCGTACTGAGGTAACGGATTTTGGGCTGCCGCCGTTCGAGGAGAACGAAGAGAAGTACCTTGAGCTTGGCATAGATGAAACAGCTTTTCATTTGCTCCACAGCTGGAACATCCAGGATCCTGAGAAGTTCAATATGGACGTCTACAGAGAGATAGCCGCGTGGAAGCATCATCCTGAAGTAAACAAGGAATTCTTCAAGTCATTCCTGAAGCAGCTCTATGAAGGCCTGAAGACTAAGAAGGTATTCAGGGCATTTCTGCTGATAGCATTAGGCTGGCTGATCTGCGGCCGTCATGGCATCCGCGAATTCCTGACACTGATATACGGCGCTGTAGTCGCTTTGGGCCTCTATGGATATATGTTCTATATAGAGAGATTCCTCCTGCACCGTGTGGATGTCTGCATATGGTTCGCGTTCTCGGTTCTCGTTCTCTGGCTGTACCGGTCCGATACGGCTAAACGTGCGATCGCTTTGGGCCTGATAATGCTCCTGCTCGTCGCTAAGTGGACGGTAACGGTCTGGGATGATAACTGGAGAATACACACTGATGACAAGCGGGCTGAGATAGCAGAAGAGAAGGCGGTCATAGAGGAGATGCACTCCGATCATGATCATCTGTATCTCACCAAGGTGGGACTGGTATCATTCCATAAGGCATATAATGCCCTCGAACAGGCGCCTTACTGCATGGGCGATAATATCTATGGCATGGGAGGATGGACAGCTGCGACTCCGGTCTACACATCGATCCTCGACAGCTATAATGTGAAGAATCCATACAGGGATATGATCAACAGCGACAGTGTATATCTGGTGGATGACAAAATCGATCTGACAGTGGATTATCTGAGGACCTGGTATAACAAGAATGCGAAAGCGGAAAAAGTGAAGAAGATCGGTCCTTACGATGTCTACCGCATCGTAGCAAAGAAGAAGTGATCCGTGGACAGCTCACGGTTATAGAGATACTTGAGGTGACTGAGTGAAGAAGATACTTTCACTTATAGATATCAAATTACTGAAGTTCATAATTGTCGGGGTGATAAACACTCTGGTAGGAAGTGCTATCATGTTCGGCTTGTATAATCTCGCCCATTGTTCGTATTGGGTCTCTTCCGGCGCGAACTATTTCCTCACCAGTATAATGAGCTTTTTCCTGAATAAGTATTTTACATTCGAGAAGAAAGGCTGGTCCTGGAGCCAGCTCTTCCGCTTTGCTCTGAACATCGCGACATGCTATTTCCTGGCATTCGGCATCGCCAAGCCGCTGGCTATGTGGGCTCTCGCGGGACTGGGTGAGCGTTTGCAGACTAACATCGCGATGCTGATAGGCATGGTGCTTTTCACCAGCTTCAACTATCTGGGACAGAGGCTCTTCGCGTTCAGCAGCAATTACGATAAGCACTAGGGATCAAGGGCCGATGCTTAAGAGATAAGCTCGCGCACCGGGGCTAAGCACGAGCCCCGAAATGAAAAAAGCTTGCAATTACAAGCGATTAGTGTTATATATAACAAAGTAAGCTATAACTTCGAAAGAGTGGGTCATCCCACTCTTTCGCTTATGTATGGCATTTTTTGACAGACAGAGGCAAGAACAATGGCGAAAGAAGATGTATCAGCTAAGGTGAGCGCGATACTTGAAGAGCACCTTGCAGACAGAGATCTGGAGATCTACAGGATCACATATAAGAAGGAAGGTCCTGCATGGATACTACGCGTATTCCTGGACAAGCCGGCAGGATCGGAACAGGAATATGTCAGCATCGAGGAATGCGAGGAGGTAACGAGATATCTCAGCGACAAGCTCGATGAGCTGGATCTCATAGAGAGGAGCTACAATCTCGAAGTGAGCTCACCCGGACTTGACAGAGAACTCATCCGCGAATCGGATTATGAGAGATTTGCCGGAAGAGCGGTAGAAGTCAGGACATATGAGCCTATCAGCGGCAGCAAGTACATAGAAGGCACACTGGTAGGAAAAGACGGCGATACAGTTACCATTGAGGTCAACGGAGATAAGCTGGATATACCGGCTAAGAAGATCTCCAAGATAAATTTAGCAGTAGTATTCTAGGGGAGGAAACGATGAACAAAGAATTTCTGGATGCGTTTGCAGATCTTAAGAAAGAGAAGAATCTTTCGGATGAAGAGATCATCAGTGCAATCAAGGATTCAATCGAGAACGCATACAAGAAGAATTACGGAGAATCAAATGTCAGAGTTGAGGTCGATCTTGAGACCGGCGATGTCACAGTCCTGATGGGACTTGAGGTCGTAGAAGAGGTCTGGAACGACATGACTCAGATGTCACTTGAGGAAGCCCATGAGATATATGACGGATATGAGCTCGGCGACATCGTAGAATTCGAGATCGATCCTAAGGACTTCAACCGTATCGCTGCACAGGGCGCTAAGCAGGTGTTCGTACAGAAGAATAAAGAGGCTGAGAGGATCAACTCATATAACGAGTTCATCGATAAGAAGGGACAGATCGTCACAGGTAAGGTCGAGAGGATCAGCAACAATACAATGCTCGTCTCCCTCGGCAGAACAGAGGGCAGGATTCCTGCTTCTGAGCAGGTAAGGACCGAGTCCTTCAAGCCTGGTGACAGAATCAAAGTATACGTTATGGATGTCAAGAAGGACAACAAGGGACCTCAGGTCCTCCTGTCCAGATCACATCCGGGACTTGTAAGAGGTCTCTTCGAGCTTGAGATCCCTGAGATCGCAGACGGAACCGTGGAGATCAAGGGCATCGCAAGAGAAGCCGGCTCCCGCACCAAGATCGCAGTTTATTCAAGCGATGTTAACGTAGACCCTGTAGGATCATGTGTCGGTAACCGCGGCGCCAGAGTACAGGCAATCGCAGATGAGCTCTTCGGCGAGAAGATCGATATCATCGTATGGGATGAGGATCCGGCTGTATTCATCAGCAACGTCCTGAGACCTGCGATCGTTGAAGGTGTATACATCAACGAGGATGAGAAATCCGCTACAGCAGTAGTACCTGAACAGCAGCTCTCACTGGCTATCGGAAGAGAGGGCCAGAACGTAAGACTTGCAGCAAGAGTCAGCGGATGGAAGATAGATATCAAGAGCAATCAGCAGCTCAGAGAGATGGGCTTTGCCTTTGATGAGTACGAAGACAGTGATTATGAGGAAGAGGTCGGCGTAATTGAGGAGACATCAGACGACGGAGCCGATGCGTAGATGTATCGGCTGCATGCAGTCTAAACCTCAGAGAGAACTGATGAGGTTTACGGCTGTCGGAACCGAGATCACAGCGGATTGCGGCACTAAGAATGAAGGGCGAGGCTTCTATCTGTGCAGGAATGAAGAATGCATAGAGAAAGCTTTCAAGAAGAAGGCCTTCAACCGCATTTGCAAGTCAAAGATAGATATAGAAGAGGTACGTAAAATTATCGGTGCAGTATCCGGTATTAACTAAGGAGGGTATGAATGTCAAAAAAAGTTAGTGAACTGACCAAAGAACTTGACATCACATTACAGGAACTTAAAGATTATGCTGCTAAGATGGGTATCGAGATCAAGAGCGCTTCAAGCGCGATCAATGATGTCGATGCCGGCAGGTTGGAAAGCACTATCAATATGATGAGAGGCAATGCCGGATCATCTAAGGCTGCTTCCAGACCGAGGCCGATGGGCAGACCGGTGATCCCGAGAAAGCCTGTCGTTCCTGCAAAGTCTGCTCAGAATGAGGAGGCTCATGCAGCAGAGACTGAGGCAGCTGAGGCCGGAGAAGCACCTGTAGCTGAGGTCGCTGAAGAGAAGACCGCTGAAGTGAATACTGCAGCGGAGGCTCCTGCTGTGCAGGAAGAAGCGGATCAGAAGCAGGAAGAGGTCGTATCTGAAGCTGACAAGCCGGCTGAAGTCAACACACCGGCTGAAGACACTGTTGCTGCTGAAGAACCTGCAGCATCCGTTGAAGAAAAACCGGCTGAGACTTCTGAAGAGCATGCAGCTGCTCCTGAAGCGGAAGAAAAGGCGCCTGAGAAGGAGGCAGCAGCTCCGGAAGTTAAGTCTGAAGAAGCCGCATCTGAGAAAAAAGCTGAACCTGCTCAGGAAGAAGAGGAGTATGTCAATGCGCCTAACAAGCCTATGAGGTTCAAGAAGATTTCCGATGCCGCTACAGAGAAGAAGAAGGCTGAGGAACTCAGGAGACGTCAGCAGGAAAGATGGGGCAAGACTTCTGACAGCAAGGATCAGAAGGGCGGTAAGGACGGCCGCAAGCAGTCGAGATCCAAAGACGACCGCAAGGATGGTAAGGACAGCAAGGAAAACAGGAACAACAGAAACAAATCTGCTTCCGGCGAAGAAACAAGAAGATCGCCGAAAGGTTCCGGCCAGAGAGATGCTGCTCCGGCTTCTGCTTCGGCAGGAAGCGGCAAGGCATCAAAGGGCAAGAGCAAGAAATTCTTCGATAATAAGGACAGAGATAAGCAGTCCAGATTCGACAGAAGAGAAGACGGCCCTGGCGGACGCCGCAATAACAACAATAACAATATCTATGACGAGAGAGCTCTTGAGAAGCAGGAACGCCATAAGAAGAAATATAAGACCAAGACAGTTGAAGAGCCGACAGTCGAGGAACTCCTCCCTGAGGGCACTATCGCTGTAACAGCGCCTATCACTGTTGCCGGACTCAGCGAGCAGGCTGAGATCAGTGTCAGCAAGATCATCATGTCCATGATGCAGATGGGTGTTATGGCTACTATCAACCAGTCACTTGATAAAGACGCGATCGAGATGCTCGCGGAGGATCTCGGACTGAACATCGTAGTTACCGAGGAAGAGCCTGAAATCGAAGAGCCGGGCATCGATACACACGAGGACAGCGAGAATGAACTCCAGCCTCGTCCGCCTATCATCACGGTCATGGGACACGTTGACCATGGTAAGACATCACTGCTCGATGCTATCCGTAACACTAACGTAACAGCAGGAGAGTCCGGCGGTATCACACAGCACATCGGTGCTTCTGAGGTAGAGATCAACGGCAAGAAGATCGTATTCCTCGATACACCGGGTCACGAAGCATTCACGACTATGCGTGCGAGAGGTGCGCAGGTAACAGATATAGCTGTACTCGTTGTAGCGGCTGATGACGGCGTAATGCCTCAGACTGTTGAGTCGATCAGCCATGCCAAAGCAGCAGGTGTACCTATCATCGTAGCTATCAACAAGATGGATAAACCGGGCGCTAATCCTGACAGAGTAAAGCAGGAACTCACAGAGCACGGCATCCTCGTTGAGGATTGGGGCGGAGATGTTATTTCCGTACCTGTATCAGCTAAGAAGGGTGAAGGTATCACGGATCTTCTCGAGATGATCCTGCTTCAGGCAGAAGTGCTCGAACTCAAGGCTAATCCGGACAGACTTGCTCTCGGTACAGTAATCGAGGCGAGACTGGACAAGACCAAGGGTCCTGTCGCTACACTTCTCGTAAGCAACGGAACACTCAAGAGCGGTCAGAGCGTAGTTGCCGGAACTACATCCGGTAAGATCAGAGTAATGACAGACTTCAAGGGTAAGCCGATCCGCAAAGCAGGTCCGGCTACAGCTGTCGAGATCCTCGGTCTTTCAGATGTACCGGCTGCCGGTGATGCATTCAATGTCGTCAGGGATGACAAGACTGCAAGAGAGATAGCAGCTAACCGTAAGGAGAAGATGAGAGGAAGTACTC
>SVCR01000062.1 GCA_015058265.1 Clostridiales bacterium | reverse complement strand
TACCTGTATTATCTCGCTGTGATCGAGATCAGTGCCGGCAGCAGCGGTTTCTTACGGCTCACGCCGGCCGGCATGTTGTACATCTGCTTACCCATCACAGCATACGGCAGTTCCCTGACAGCTCTGTGATCCGTCGTGAGCAGGACGCTCTTTTCTCTAAGTACGTCAGTTATCATCAGAAGAGTCCAGTCAAGACCTTCCCTGTTTCTGATCGCCTCAAGGGATTCCAGATATTTGTCTGCGTATTCTCTGACATTGGTCAGAGTAGTGACTTCGCACTGCCCTATGCCCATACGTACACCGCCCGACTCGTATTTCTTGAAATCGGACAATATCATCTCCTCAGGATCCTGGATCGCCAGATTGTCGGTTATGCTGAAGAGCTTCTCACCGAACTCCTCGATACTCGTGACTTTGGCCAGTCTGGCCAGCATCTCAACAGTACTGATATCCGAAACTGTCGTTGTAGGACTTCTGAGGATGAGCGTATCCGCGATGATACCGGTGAGCATGACTCTTGCTATATATCTGTCAGGCATTATACCGTGCCTGATGAACTGCTGATAAACGATCGTGCATGTGCTTCCCAGCGGCTCTGCATCGATGAAGATCGGAGTCCTGGTCGAAAGTGAATCCAGCCTGTGATGGTCTATTATCTCTACTACATTAGCGGTTTCAATACCGTCTATGCTCTGCGCGGGTTCATTGTGGTCGACCATTATCACGTCATACGACGGCGCATCGAGGAAGCATCTTCTGGTGACAAAGCCCGCAAATTCACCGTTCTCCATGACCGCCAGTCCGCGGGTGTGCGAGCCTGCGAAGATCGCTTTGGCATCAACGAAAAGATCATCTGCGCCGATAGTTTCCGTGGCCTGTGCCATCATCGAACCGATAGTCTCTGCCATTCTTACGCGTCGTATCGCCTCCGATGTCCCGATCACCGTATGTATCACATATCCGTCATAGCCGCTGAAATCCACTTCAGGAGCCTCGTCAACTGCTGCGATTATTATCGCCGGAACACCCATTTCCATAGCATATTTGATATGCTCAGGTCTGTCACCGAGAACGACTATGGAAGAAGAGTTTTCCGCAAGGAATTGGGAGAAGGCCTCGAAAGATGCTGCTCCGACCAGGAGGCGGCCTTTTACGGTTTCTTCTTTGCCCCTGTGAAGCATCCTGCCGTCGGTGACCTTCACTATATTGTCCGCGTTAAGCGTATACACAGGAGTATCTTCCCTGCTGTCTTCCAGGAACCAGCCTGTTATATCGTCAACGCTGAGCAGTCCTCTGAAGCTGTCGCCCTCGTAGATAGGAACTACTGAAGGACTGTCTGTGCTGTAGGTCCTGACAAGATCGAAAACAGGCGCGCCTGCCTGAAGACGTCCGTCATAAGTAAGCATGACGTCTCTGACTTTAGGTCTGACGTCCTTCTTATAGACCGGTATCTCCAGCTCCATCTCTTCCATCTGTCTGCGCACGCTGTCTGATACAGGGCTGCAGTGGACCGGAATGTATTCATTGTCCGGGTCGGTCAGATTCTTGAGTCTAGCGTATGATACTGCAGCGCAAAGGCTGTCAAGATCCGGATTTCTGTGTCCTGTTATATAAATCGTCCCCATTTATGATCACCCTCTGTGTAAATTACTTATTCTTTTCTGCTCTGGATCTGGCCTTATCCATGAATCTCTGCTTATCTATAAGGAATCTCTCATGTGTTCCTTCGCCTATCAGGCCGGTCTCATCTGATGCGGTTACATGGAAGACCAGCTTGCGCCCGCTTATCTCTGTCAGCTCGCTTTCGTATGTGATACGCGAGCCTACCGGGCTCGCGGCCAGGTGGTTTATATCCAGATGTGTCCCTACTGTACTGAGGTCCTCATCCATGAAAGGCTCCGTGCTCGACCATGCAGTATACTCCATCATAGCGACCATGCGAGGTGTCGCATATACCGGCAGCCCGCCGCTGGCCATCGCCTGTGCTGTTACCTCTTCACTGACATAGTCTGTTGCTTTACCTTTGATCCCCGTAAATAACTCTGCCATTGTCCCTCCTGATATTTTCTATCTGTTCTTCAGTTCTTTCTTATTGTTATACATCGCCTCATCTGCTCTCTCGAACACATCGGCGAGGAAGCTGTCTCTTTCTTTATCGAATTCAGCGATACCGCACGCGATAATGACGCCGTCTGTATTGCTGCTATTGCTCTCTCCGATACGATCTCTGAGCTCTGCCCTGTTTTCATAGTCGCTGTTTCTCAGGATAGCGACGAACTCATCTCCGCCTATGCGGAAAACAGGACTGTGGTCAAACACTTTGCATATAATCTGGCAGGCTTTGACAATGTATTCATCCCCGGCCTTATGCCCTTTAGTATCATTGATCAGCTTGAGATCATTGAGATCGCATACAGCAACCGCGAATTCTCCTTCGCTGCCGTTCCTGATATCCTCGTTTATCCTGTCTTCAGCTTCTATATATGCATGTTTGCTCTTTACACCCGTCAGTGCGTCGCGGTTAGCCATCCTCAGAGCTCTGTTGTGTTCCTGCTCCCTTCTTATCTGCTGATCTACATTGCTGACTCCGACGACTATATGCTTATCCTCTCTCGCCATACGAGTTATCTTCATATGGACATATGTAGGAATACCGTTCATCATTAGCCGGTACGTATGGGTAAATGTAGAAGAATTTGCCAGATGACACATGATGTTATCCTTGGTGAAAACATCGAGGAACTGCTTCTGGTCATCAGGATGTATCACCTTGACGATATTCAGCCGGCTCATCTCGAAGAAGTCATCACCGTCCTTCTCGATGCCCAGCTCATCATATTCATCATCGGAGCTGTATTCAATGAAATGATCTGTTTCAGTATCCACATAATAGATGCTGAAATAGTCCTGAGACAGAGCCTTGGCAATGCTGCTGTATGTAACATTGCTCATGAGTTCGGCTTCTTTCTTCTCCGCATCGGTGATCTGTGAGTTTATATTGCTCACACCGATAATAATGTGCTTCTTCGTTACCTGATCATCCCATACAGCCTTGAGTCTATAGTACATAAGGCTGCCGTTCATGATCAGTCTGTAGATCATAACGAACGGGCTGCGGTCTTCGAGAGCGTTGATCAGAGCTTCTCTGTCGAGTGCTGTTGCCACTCTGCCCCTGTCCTCCCTGTATACAACGCTCTGGATGTTCCTGCGGCATTCACCGAAGAAATCCGATCCGCTTATCTCCAGTTCCAGTTTTCCGTAAGGGCTGTCTGATCTGAATTCCAGATAACTCCCGGTATCCGGATCGATGATGTAAATGCTCTCCATATCACTGGAGAGAGCCCTCGCAAGGCCTCCGAACGTAAGATCATCATGCAGATATGTCATCTCTGAAGAGTCCATGTCAGGTGCATTGTCCATGCAGCTGAGTCCGACGACTATGTGATGATCATCATGAGTCGAAGCCTTCGCAGCCTTGAGCATCCAGTTGCTGACTTCGCCGTTTATCACCTTGCGATAGTTCAGGCTGAACGGATGGTCACTGCGTATCCGCGAGAGCAGTTCGGTCTTATGCAGGGCCATAGCAGCCCTGACTTTATCATCCGGATGGGCAAAGCCGATGATTATATTCTCCATATCCGCGAAGAAATCTGCTCCGCTCCTCTCTATCTGCAGATCATCGAAGCTGCCCTCGGAGGTGAACTCAACATAGTGATTGTTTTCCGTATCAACATAATAGATGTTGCTGAAGCCTGCGGAAAGAGCGTGTACTATCTTGCTGAACGACCTCTCTCTGTGTCCTTCATGCTTCTTAGGCTCATCTCCGTCGTTATCCCTGCACGCTATCACGAATTTCTCATATTCTCCGGCAGGAACAGGTTTGGAGAAGTAGTACCCTTGTACCAGATCACACCCCATTTCCCTCAGTGCGTCGAGCTGCTCTGCAGTTTCAACGCCTTCAGCTATGACCGGAACGCCGAGATAATCCGCAATATCGACGATCACCTCGATCATCCTGGTATCTCCGCCTTCCGTGAATGCCGTCCTTATGAACTGCATGTCCAGTTTAAGAGCATCGATAGGAAGCGTGGAGATCATATTCAGAGATGAATAACCGGTACCGAAATCATCCATCTCGATCCTGAACCCAAGTGCCCGCAGCTCATTGACCGTCTCAATGATCCGCTCGGAATCCTGCGTATATGCAGACTCCGTTATCTCAAGCAGGATCTCATTCGGGCTGATCCCGTTCTCTTTCACGACATCCTGCAGCCGCTTGATCATATCCGGATCATACATATCGATCCTGGAAACATTGACTGACACCGGCACAGTAAAGCCGAGCCTGTCCTTCCAATCTTTGATCTGGGCCGCAGCTGTTCTCCATACGAAGTGATCCAGGGTCTGGATCAGACCGTTCTCTTCGAACAGAGGAATGAACACCCCCGGCGATATCATACCGAACTCAGGATGTATCCATCTGACCAGAGCTTCCGCGCTTGCCAGCACCGGGATATCAGGTACTATGTCAAACTTAGGCTGGTAGAATACATGGAACTGTTTCTCTTCGATAGCTGTGTGGAATTCCTCTATCAGCTGCTCGTTATACAGCTCTTTCTCATGCATGGCGCTGTCATATATGCCTATAGCTCGGGTAAAGCTGTTTCTGACTGTATCCGCAGCCATCTTCGCTCTGTCGAAGCGTCTTTCGATATCCATCGTCTTGTCGACGTTGGCATAAACGCCCATGCGCAGTCTGACTCTGCTGTTTGCAGCATCATCTTCAGCGAGTCCGACCGAAGCGCTGTCCAGGATGGCCTGGTAATCTTTGCCGCTCGGGCAATATATCATAAACGTATCCGCCTCACGCCTGCATACGATCCCATCGGAATCAGCGACCATCTCGCGGACTCGCTCTCCTATCCTCTTCAGGATCTCATCACCATATGAGTTGCCGAATCTCTCATTTATCATGTGGAAACGGTTGATGTCTATCACCATAGCATCCATTTCAACATCTCTGTGGTGATTATCAAACTGCTCGGCATAACGGTAGAAGAACTCCCTGTTATACAGGCCGGTAAGCGGGTCTCTCTCTGTATGGTTAAGGATATCCTTGTCTTCGGAGAATTCGATCGTTCGCCTGATCCTCGCGCTGATAACACTGTCACGCGGATATGGTTTAGGTATGAAGTCAGCGGCTCCGAGCCTGAGGCTCTCGACCTCCGCATCCTGATCAGATGTAACTACGATCGCAGGGATGTTTCTGGTCAGGGCATCTTGCTTTATGCTCTTAAGGACCTCAAGTCCGGTCATTCCCGGCATCATAATATCCAGCAGCACAAGAGACAGGATGTCTGCATTGCTGCGTATCTTGTCAAGAGCTTCGATACCATCGTCCGCGTACAATATCTCATATTCATCCTCTAAGATATTCCCAAGGATAAAGCGGTTAACGGCTTCATCATCTGCGATGAGTATCATTCTCTTCCCGTTTGAAGAATGGAATTTTAAATGACTTTTAGGCATCTTGAAATACTCCCGGATTTATTATAACAGAAGCAGGAATCATCGGAGTAAACCGATGGTTTCCTGCGATCCCCATTTTTATCAGTGTTTAGGGCTGTATCCCCCGATCATCCCTTTGCGGTTGAATGAGCAGGAATACAGCGACAGAAGGCATATACTGAGCAAAACGCCTCCGACTATGTCTGTGAACCAGTGATAACCCGACCACAGTCTTCCCACCACCGTGATGAGCATAAGTACAGCGCATGCAGCACGGAGCACAACATTCAACGCTTTGTTCCGTATAAACTTCTTTATCAGCATCATCGCAGAACCCATGACTGCGATCACCAGCATTGTATGTGATGAAGGATATGACGGTTCAGGATATATGTCTCCTGATATCAGGACAGGTCTGCAGTTTATTACGACCTTCTCGAACATGACATAGAACCCTATCACCACTGCATACAGGATCCCCAGAGCGAGGATCTCTCGGTCTACCTGCAGCAGGCTCCGCCGTCTCACAAGCTGGAACAATCCGATAAAAGCAAACACGGCTGCAACACATATGGCCGCATTTCCCAGCAGCTCTGTCAGCTCATACCAGCTGTCATTAACACCGGTCATCTGATGGACATAGCCGTTGATCTTCGAGAATCCGACTTCTGATCCTCCCGGTCCTATCGCTCCTCTGTCATACACTCCCAGCGCATACGTAAGAGCTCCGAACAATGCCCCCGATATGATTGCTAAAACGATCTTTTTCGCCATAGTATTAGTTTCTCCCTTGAGTTCCGATGAATTCATTATATATCACGCGGACTGCTTTCTCAAAGTCCTCTGCATCCACACCGACTATAACATTGATCTCGTTAGTTCCCTGGTTCAGCATGCGGATATTTATCCCGTTATAAGCCAGCGCTGTACAGATCCTTGCAGATACACCTATTGTCCTGTTCATCCTGCGCCCCACCACTGCGATCAGGGCAATATTATCTTCGACAGAGATATCATCAGGTCTGAGCTGCCTTCTGAACGCCTCAAGAACGTCTTCCTTCTTGTCTTCAAGCTCTTTGCTCTCGATGACCATCGACAGCGAGTCTATACCTGTAGGGATATGGTCAAAGCTGATCCCTTCATCCTCTATGACAGCAAGTGCTCTGCGCACGAAGCCTATCTCCTTGTTCATCATATTCTTATATATAGATATGACAGTAAAGCCCGGCTTTCCGGCAATGCCGCTGATGACGTATCCGTCGTCTTCACCCGCTTCGTTGGTGATCACCGTTCCCGGATCCTCAGGCGAGTTCGTATTTCTGATATTAATAGGGATGTCCGACATCCTGGCCGGGAATACAGCATCTTCATGCAGAACACTCGCCCCCATGTACGAGAGCTCCCTAAGTTCTACGTAAGAGATCCTGGATATCGGTCTCGGATCATCGACTATCCTCGGATCCGCCATCAGCATACCCGATACATCAGTCCAGTTCTCATAAACCCCGGCGTCCACAGCACGCGCAACCAGCGACCCGGTGACATCTGATCCGCCGCGCGAGAAGAGGCAGACATCGCCGCTGCTCTTGTAACTGCCGTAGAATCCCGGCAGGACAGCATGTTCATGCTTTGCCAGCTCTTCGCTGAGCGCTGCATTGGTCTCATCGGTCAGGAGTCTGCCTTTATCATCGAAGAGTATGAGTTCTCTTGTGTCGACAAAGTCATATCCCAGATATGCCGCCGCCAGTACTGCCGACAGGTGCTCTCCGCGGCTCACTATGTACGCCTCGCTGCAGCCGTTTTCCAGTTCTTCTCTTATCACTGCAAATCTCTCTGAGAGATCCGTCTTCACTCCCAGCTCTCTCGCTATGGACATGTAGCGCTCTCTGATGGTCTCAAACAGAGAGTCATAAGGTATATTGCGGTCCGCCTGAGCTTTCAGCATGAACAGCAGGTCCGTGACCTTGCTGTCACCTCCGTATCTCTTGCCCGGAGCGGAAACAACTACATAGCGGCGTTCATCATCAGCCGTAATAATAGCTTTTATTTTCATCAGCTGCTCTGCATCAGCAACTGATGAACCTCCGAATTTCAGCACCTTTACTGACATTGTATTTATCCCCCTTTAATATGAGCGTAATTCTTTACTGATAGTCATGTAAGATTATAGCACGCTAACTTGCATTCATATGCCAAAATACTTAATATAATCTGGAACAAAGCTAAGAACAGGACGTTTTTCAGATGAAAAGATACGTATATACAGCCGAAGGCTGTGACGACAGGCTGATATCCTGTCTCGAGGAGGATGGTTATTCCGCGGTATGTGTCCGGACAGAAGGCTTGACCGCCGGACCTTTATCCCGCCACCCGGATATGTTCATGTGCAGGCTGGGCATCAGCGATGAGGCTCCGATCATATCCTGCCTCGATCTTCCGGGGCTCGATGCTCCGAATGCAGCCCTGCCGGGACAGTCTTACCCGCAGGATATTATTTATAACGCCGCATGCACAGGCAGGTATTTCATACACAATCTCAAATTCACAGCTCCCGCTCTGCTCACGGCCGCCCGCGATCTCGGCATGGAGCTGATAGATGTGAGACAGGGATATACTAAATGCAGCACTGTCATTGTCGACGGATCCTCTGTCATAACCTACGACAAAGCCATAGCTGCGCCATGTTCTGCCGCGGGCCTCGATGTTCTCCTAATCAGGCCGGGGCACATCCGTCTGCCGGGCTATGATACCGGTTTCATAGGCGGTACGAGTGGCAGACTCGGCGACACAGTCTACTTTAACGGAGATCTCACCTCACACCCGGACTGCTCCGCGATCATAAGCTTCATAGAGTCAAAAGGGCTCCGCTTGA
>SVCR01000061.1 GCA_015058265.1 Clostridiales bacterium | reverse complement strand
GCTTTTTTGATTTAAGTATTTGCGTCAGCCCTTGTCGTGATCAGTCGGATGTCAGATCACAGGCAAAGTCTGAGGACGCTATACGAGAACATCACCGTCCATTCCTGCCGGGACATCTATACCCATCATAGTCAGGAGAGTCGGAGATATGTCTGCAAGCTTGCCGGTGCTCTTCTTGAACGGCATCGGCTCCTTGCATATATGACAAAGCGGAACAGGTGCAGTGCTGTGCTTGGTGACAACATTGCCGTCAGCATCGAGCATCGTATCGGCGCTGCCGTGGTCTGCTGTCAGAAGAAGCTGTCCGTCACGGGCCAGAAGCTCATCAGCGATCTGACCTACAAGTCCGTCGAGAGTTTCGATGGCTTTGACTGCTGCGTCGAAGACTCCTGTATGGCCGACCATATCAGGGTTAGCGAAGTTGAGGATGTAGACATCGTAAGCATCCTCTCTGATCTTATCGATTACTGTAGATGCTACGAGCGGAGCGCTCATTTCCGGCTGCAGGTCATATGTCGCGACCTTAGGTGACGGGATCAGTATCCTGTCTTCGTTCTTATTAGGCTCTTCGACTCCGCCGTTGAAGAAGAATGTCACGTGAGCATACTTCTCGGTCTCGGCGATCCTCAGCTGCTTGAGGCCTGCCGCTGCAAGTGTTCCTCCGAGAGTCGGATCAACATCTTCCGGCGGGAATGCGACAGAAACGTTAGGCATTGTCGCATCATATTCAGCCATGCATACATAGTTGAGACCCGTGACCTTGGCCTTGCGCTCAAACCCGTCAAAATCAGGATCTACGAGTGTCCTGGTGATCTCTCTTGCTCTGTCAGGTCTGAAGTTGATGAAGATGACAGAATCGTCACTCCTGATCGGAACAGGTGTTACGACTGTAGGCTGAACGAATTCGTCTGTCTCGTCTTTAGCATATGAGTTGTCGATGGCTTCCTGCGAACAGGATGCTGTCAGTCCTTCGCTGAGAGTCAGCGCGTCATATGCTCTGACGAGTCTTTCCCATCTCTTATCTCTGTCCATTGCATAGAATCTTCCGGAAATAACTCCGATCCTGCCAAGACCGACCTCTTTCATATAATCCTCAAGAGGTCCGAGATAATCCATCGCGCTCTTAGGCGGCACATCTCTTCCGTCGAGGAAGCAATGTACGATGACTTCTTTGACATTATTCTGCTTTGCCATGTCGATGACTGCCTTGAGATGCTCGAAATGGCTGTGGACTCCGCCGTCAGATACCAGGCCCATGATGTGAAGAGTGTGTCCGTCGGCAGCATTCTTCATGGCAGAGAGAAGGGCTTCGTTGCGGAAGAATTCACCGGATCTGATCGATCTGGTGATCTTGAGCAGGTTCTGATATACAACGCTGCCTGCGCCGATATTCAGATGCCCGACTTCCGAATTGCCCATCTGGCCTGCAGGCAATCCGACCGGCTCGCCGCTGGCTTCGATAGTTATGAAAGGGTATTCCGAGAATAATCTGTCGAGAACCGGTGTCCTGGCAGCAGCGATAGCGTTTCCGTATGTTTCTTGTCTGATCCCGAATCCATCGAGGATCATAAGCATAGTTGGTCTGTGTTTCATTAGTTAACCTCCGGTCTGAAATTTCAGTCAAACCTCTTACAAATCTGCATTCGGCTGTTATTATATCACAGACTGGGACAAAGTGGCATTTTACCTGCGTCAAATGTATAATAGTTTCAGTTATGGCTGTGAAACTGACTGAAGAACAGAAGAAAGCAATAGAGACTCTCGACAGGTCGATTCTCGTATCTGCCGCTGCCGGATCGGGCAAAACCGCAGTTCTTGTACGGAGGATACTTAACATCATTCTCGAGGGCAAAGCCAACGTAGACGAGATGCTGGTCGTGACGTTTACCAAGGCCGCCGCCGCAGAGATGAGGCTCAGGCTGGGCAGAGAGATACGTAAGAGGATGAGAGAGCATCCGGAGGAGGCAGTACGTCTGAACGATCAGCTCTCAAGGCTTTATCGTGCGTATATTTCGACGATCGACAGCTTTGCGCTGCGTATCCTGCGGGAGTTTTTCTATGAGATAGATATGGAGCCTGACTTCGGCACCTGTGATCAGATACAGAGTGAACTGCTGAGGCGTGAGGCGGCGGCGGAACTGCTCGAAGAAGGCTTTGCCGATGACGGGTTCATAGAGGGCTGCAGCTTCAGGGAATTCATGAGGCTGTACAGCGATGAACGGTCCGAGGAGAACTTCAAGGAGGACCTGCTCACATCCTACAGTAAGCTCAGAACCATGCCGGATTATTTTAACTGGGCATATGACAAAGCGGAGCTGCTTAAAACAACAGAGGCTGATTTTGACGGATCGGAGCTGAAGAGGCTGATCCTCGAGGATACCATCGATTCCTTCCGCGGGGCTGCCGGCGCGGCATGCAAGGTCAGAGACATCCTCTATGATGCAGGGCTTGAGAAGATGTATGCCGAGAAGCTCGCGCCTGAGGTCGATTCTATCATTGCGATGTATGAAGAACTTGCAGGAGGGCGTCTCGATGAGGAGCTGATGGCAAGGGCTCAGAGCATCTCATATGCAAGAATGTCCCTTAAGAAGGAGTATAAAGAAGCTTATGAACCGATCAAGGAGGAGGTCAAAGCTCTCAGGGATATATATAAAGATGAGATAAAGAAGTGGAGCAGCAGATATCTGATCCCGGATTTCGCGACAAGGCTGGCTGAGATGAACCGGACTTATGATTACACAGTCTATTATCTCAAGCTGCTTGAGGAATTCGAGAAACTGTACATGACAAAGAAACAGGAACGGCATATGCTGGACTTCGCGGATATGGAACACTATGCTGTCAGGATCCTCGGAAGGGAAGAGGTCGCTGCGACACTCAGGAATAGATTCAGGTTCATTTTCGTAGATGAATATCAGGATACTAACAACATCCAGGAATACCTTATCAGCAAAGTATCGAGACCTGATAATGTCTTCAAGGTCGGCGATCTCAAGCAGAGTATCTATAAGTTCAGACAGGCTGAGCCTGAGATATTCAAACGCGTATATCAGGAATACTCCGATCCGTCGAATGAGTACGGTATAGCGATAGATCTGAGCCGCAATTTCCGCAGCAATGATGCCACCGTGAGGTTCATCAACCGCGTTTTCGAAAATGTCATGGAAGGCTATGATGACAGAGCCAGACTGTATACGGGCTGTGCTTGTGACAGCAGGTATGACTTCATCCCGGAGGTCCACATACTGACGGCGGATGACGCTGACAGTGATGAAGAGGCGCCGACGGACGATGATACGGAAGCTAAAGCGGGGCAGGCCGGAGATGCGGAAGATGAAATAGAGGACCTCAGCAAAGAGGAAGCCGAAGCTGCTTATATTGCTGATCTTGTCAGCAGACTGATAGGAACGGAATTCCATGATACAGGCAGCAATGAGATAAGGAAGGCAAAGCCGGGAGATATCGTCATACTCTACCGGGCGATGAAGAGCAGAGGGGAGATCATGACCCGCGCTCTGATGAAGAGAGGGATCGAGTCACATATCGAGGATTCCGACGATTACTTTGACACCGTAGAGATTGGGATAGCCCTGTCTCTGCTGACATGCGTAGATAACATGAAGAGAGATGTCTCCCTGATAGCAACTCTTCACTCGGGTGTGTTCGGATGGACGCCGGAAGACCTTGCGGAAGTACGGATAGCATACAGAGAACATCTCAGAGAATCTGAAGGACGGGACAGGAGGGCGGCTTACTGGGAAGCACTGGAGTGGTTCGCGGGGGCAGGCCCTGAAGGTGATCTCCGTGACAGAGCGTGCAGCGCTGTTGACAAGATAATGGAATGGCGGCAGCTCGCGGCCATGATGCCGCTCGGAGACTTTGTATGGAAGGTACTGACTGATTCGGGATGCTACCGGATGGTCGGAGCGATGAACGGCGGAGCGAGAAGACAGGCTAATCTGCGTGTTCTGGCTGATCGTGCGGACAAGTACAGCCACGAGACTATCTCATCTCTGAGCTCGTATATATCTTTCATCGATCTGATGAAGAAGCGTAAGATCAACAACGGACAGGCTTCTGTGGCAGGGGCAGATGACGATGTGGTCAGGATATGTTCCATACATAAGAGCAAGGGACTTGAATATCCGTTTGTCATAGTGGGAAATCTGGGGAGGAAGATCCGCTATGACAAAGCGGGAAAGGGCTTTAGCTGTGATTCTGATGCCGGTATCGGACTGCCGTATGTGGATCCGTCGAGGCGTTACTGGAGGTCGACGCTGATACAGAGGGCGATCGACAGCAAGTCAAGAAGAGATGTATACAACGAGGAACTGAGGATATTGTATGTTGCGCTGACCAGGGCGAGGAACAAGCTGATACTGGTCGGAACATGCAGCAGCATAGAAGAACTTGATAAATACACTGTAAGGCCTGCAAACTACCTTAAAGTGATAAAGGATGTTATTTACGGGCCGGACAACATGTATTATATCGCGCCTCTTGACAGGAAGGAGTCATCGCTGCCTGCCGGCCGGATGAGCAAACGGGCGGAGATCCCGGAGGTGCTGTCGGGAGAGGCTGCGGAGCTGTATGATGAGATTGACAGACGGTTCAGGTTTGAGTATTCTGACAGTGACCGTCTGACATCCAAGGCAAAGTATTCGGTAAGCGAGATCCGCAGGGCTGAGCTGGAACGGGAAGCTGAGGAGGCGAAAGCATCTGAAGGAACAGCCATCTCTCCGGGTGAAGAGGAGGAAGTATCTTCCGGACGCCGGGATCATGAGGTCGTAGGCCTGTGGACGGCTAACGAGGGCCGCAAGAAGGCCAGCGCTGCTGATATAGGCATAGCGTATCACAGGATAATGGAGTACCTGGATTTCAGCAAGGCTTTGACAGACGGCGAAGTTGACGAAGCGTATATCCGCGAGTCATGCGACTATCTTGCCGGAACGGGCGCCATCGACAAAGAGGTATATAAGTATATAGATATCGATAAAATAGCAGGCTTCTTCCGCAGTGATATCGGAAGGAGAGCCGCGGCCGCATCCGGGAGGAAGGCTGTAAAGAAGGAGAAGGCTTTCACCTTGCGCACTGTAAGGCGTGGCCGGGAGATGCTGGTCCAGGGAGTTATCGACTGCTGCTTCGAGGAAGACGGCAGCATGATACTTATTGACTATAAATCCAGTTTTATCAAGCCCGGCAGGAGCTACGATGAGGAACTGGAGCGCATAAGGCATGAATACAGCGTTCAGATAGAACTGTACGCTGAGGCAATAAAGAAGGGGACGGGACTGAACACTGCAGAGTCATATCTGTATCTGTTCGCCTCCGGAGAGGCCCTCAGGATATCATAAGAAACAGGAGGAATGGAAATTGTCAGGTGTACTGTTATTGAACGGCAGCCCGAAGAAGGATGGCTGCACCGCAACCGCTCTTAAAGAGATGATCAAGGTATTTGAGGAAGAGGGGATCAGCACTGAAGTGATCCAGGTCGGAAGTGCTCATGTAGGAGGGTGCATCTCCTGCGGCAGCTGCGAGAAGAACGGTAAATGCGTATTCAATGATCTCGTAAATGAGACAGCGCCTAAGTTCGAAGTAGCGGACGGTCTGGTAATAGGCAGTCCTGTATACTATGGATCACCGAACGGATCGATGCTTTCGTTTCTCGACAGATTGTTTTACAGCACGCCTTTCGACAAGCATATGAAGGTAGGGGCATCCGTTGTGAGCTGCAGGAGGGGCGGCAATTCCGCTTCGTTCGATGCTTTAAACAAGTATTTCACCATCAGTGCTATGCCGGTAGCGTCCAGCACTTACTGGAATCAGGTCCACGGTTTCGGCGCGGAGGATGTCCTGAAGGATGCTGAGGGACTCCAGACGATGAGGAATCTTGCGAGGAACATGGCTTTCATGATCAAAGCAATAGCTGATGCAAGAGAGAAGTACGGGCTTCCGGCTCAGGAGCATGATATTTTCACCAGCTTCCCGGACGGGAAGTAGCAAACACCGGAGCTTTGCCCGGAATCCATGGGATACAACACTGAAGAACAATTGACAGAAGAGGAAGTGGATAGAAATGCGTTATTACACTAAAGAATGGTATTCAATGATGATGAGGCTCGGAACGATCGAGGCATACGAGCCGATAATCGATAAGGAGTATTCCGATGAAGAGATAGCTCAGCTCTACGAGGACTGTCTGGAAAAATATGTCTCAGAGGAGAAGGAATCGTATGATGAGCCGCCTTATCCTGATGATTTCGATGATGAGGACGAGGAGATGGATCTGGAAGATTTCCTGATCGGGGAGATCGACGGAGATGAGGCAGAGCTGCGCCATCCGTCAAGTTTCGAGGAACTGCAGGAATACCGCCGCAGAGAACTCGAGATGGAGTGGGAGGAATATAACAACAGACCTCCGTTCGACGAAAAAGAGGCTGCGGAGGAATTCGAGGAGATGTATCGTGACAACCTGGAAGAGCCTGATGAGGATCTCCCTCAGTGGGTCAGGGAGTCAGTAGATCCGAGACTGCTCGCTCTTAATCTGCTTCCGGAGAATGTATATAAGAAGCTGGCTGCAGAGGAAGAAGAGATCGAGAAGAGATTCGATGAGCTCGATGCGGCTGCAGATGAGGCTTTTGAGTATTATGAAGAGACAGTACCAGAGGGTTATGAGTCGATCCTCGAGGATCTCGATGACCTAGACGGCGCATATGTCACCAAGATTATCAGTATTGGGGGAGATATGGAATTCATGCTCCTCGGTTGGGATGATGATGGAGAAGAAGCAACATATGCTCTTATCTTCGAGGATCCTGAGGTAATAGAGGATGAGGGTCTGGATATCACGACAGAAACCGATGAGGACGGTGATATGATATCTGATTGCGATCTGCTGTATCATGAAGTGTATTTTGAGAGCGACAGACCTGAAGTCCATATGATGTTCGATAACTACGAGAAGGGACTGAAGTACATAACACTCAGCTGCAGCGATATACAGATAGAGCAGCGCCGCAACTGATGGTCAACACAAGCGGCTCAATAAGCTGCGTCCTTAACATTGAAAACAGATCGCCATTACGCCTTCGTCCATCAGCAAGGTGCTGGACTGAGAGCAGGGTCGAATAAAGAAGTGAAGAACACATACCTGATGAGACTTTACATAAGCCCGGTAATAACAGCAGCATATGGGCAGAAAGGCAGACTATGGAAACAGCTATAGATCTTAAGGGAAGGAACTTCCTTACACTAATGGATTTTACACCTGATGAGATCAGGTATCTGCTTGATCTCGCGCATGAGCTCAAGGCTAAGAAGAAAGCCGGGATCAGAGGGACCTCTCTTGCCGGTAAGAATATCGCGCTTATTTTCGAGAAGACATCGACACGCACAAGATGCTCCTTCGAGGTCGCGGCTTCAGATGAGGGAGGATATGCGACTTTCCTTGATCCCAAGAGTTCCCAGATGGGCAAGAAGGAAAGCATTGCGGATACGGCCAAGGTCCTCGGGCGGTTCTATGACGGAATAGAGTTCAGGGGTTACAGCCAGGAGACTGTGGAGATACTGGCCGCTAACGCAGGAGTACCTGTATGGAACGGCCTGACGGATGTGGATCATCCTACTCAGATCCTGGCAGATATCATGACGATAGAAGAACATATCAGTAAACCTCTTAATGAGGTCAAAGTCGTATTCGTAGGGGATATCCGTAACAACATGGCATATGCGTGGATGTACGGATGCGCCAGAATGGGCATGAAGTTCACAGCTTATGGCCCTGAGGAGCTGGCTGATCAGGTGGATGAAGGAGTTCTGGAAAAGGCTCTGGCTGCAGCGGCAGATACGGGAGCGGAAATAACAATAAGTTCAGATCCGGAATGCCTCATGAACGCGGATGTGATCTATACAGACATCTGGGCATCAATGGGAGAAGAAGAGCAGATACCTGAAAGGGTCAGAATGCTGACTCCATTCAAGGTCACAGAAGAACTAATGGCAGCTACCGGCAATCCTGACTGCCTGTTCATGCATTGTCTCCCGTCGTTCCATAATTTCGAGACTGCGATGGCGGCAGAGCAGCTTGAACTGGGATACGATATCAGGGAAGTCAGTGAAGAGGTCTTCTCAGGTAAGAATTCCGTTGTGTTCGATGAAGCCGAGAATAGGATGCACTCAATCAAGGCTGTGATGGTCGCTACAATAGGCAGCTGATAAGCGGCGAGCCTCAAGTATGAAGAAAACCGGGATCTGCATGTTATGTAGATCCCGGTTTGAGTTTTATGTCATTTATTTAATGACATTCGCCGAGGCGATATGTTTTATTCTTAAAATGTCTGGCGATCTACGCCAAATCGGATCTTATACAAGACCCTGAGCCATCATAGCCTCTGCAACTCTCTCGAATCCAGCGATGTTAGCACCAGGTACCAGAGCGTTCTTGTCGCCATAGTACTTCTCACCAGCATTAGCACATGCGTTGTAGATGTTCTTCATGAT
>SVCR01000060.1 GCA_015058265.1 Clostridiales bacterium | reverse complement strand
TGTAAGCCTCAGCGTCAACTTCGCACAGTGCTCTTGCGATACCGTGTCTGAGTGCGCCAGCCTGACCTGTGAATCCGCCGCCGTTAACTGTAGCGATAACGTCGAAGCTGCCCATAGTTCCTGTCAGCTCGAGAGGTCTCTTAACTTCGTTCTTAACGATATCCTTCTCGCCGAAGTAAGTGTCGATGTCTCTCTTGTTGATGATGATATTTCCAGCGCCAGGGAGAAGTCTTACTCTAGCTACAGATGACTTTCTTCTGCCTGTTGCCTGATACATAGTCTTAGCCATTGTCTACTCCTCCTTCCTTAGAAATTCCATACTTCCGGCTTCTGAGCTGTGTGTGGGTGCTCAGGGCCTGCATAAACTTTGAGCTTCTTGAACATCTGACGTCCGAGCTTGCCCTTTGGCATCATTCCTCTTACTGCGTGGATGATTACTTCCTCAGGCTTCTTAGCTCTCATTTCACCAAGTGTAGTCTCCTTGAGTCCGCCCGGATAACCGCTGTGTCTCTTGTAGACCTTGTCAGATTCCTTCTTGCCTGTTACTGCTACCTTCTCAGCGTTGATAACGATGACATAGTCACCAGTATCGATGTGAGGTGTATAAGTCGGCTTCTTCTTGCCTCTCAGGATCATAGCTGCTTCAACTGCGAGCTTTCCGAGAGTCTTTCCTTCTGCATCGATAACGTACCACTTGCGGTCGATATCAGATGGCTTAGCGATGTAAGACTTCATCTTCAGATTCCTTTCTGCCTACTTAGTTCCGCGTCACTGTGTATGCCCTCGATCCTTTCCTGCCTTATAGGTCAGGATAGATGAGGAGTACAGTTCCGAAGAGTCGTTTTCGGCCCGCCTACTAAGAAATAATTCTGGTTCGGCATTACTAGTAATGAATTATTAGTTGTGGAGCTGCCGGCTTATGGTGCCTGCCCCACGATCCGGCGCGGATACAAGTTCCGCACACGCCTAAAAATTATATTATTCTACGCCCCTTAAGTCAAGCGAGAATGTTGATTTTATCGACTTTGTTAAGTAAAATAAATTCTATGAACGACAGAACCAAAGGTAATCTGGCCCTTCTTCTCACAGCTGTTGTGTGGGGGACCGGATTTATTTCGCAAAAACTCGGAAATAACGTGATGCCGCCTATGACATTCAACGCTGTCCGCCAGCTTATGGCCGGTATCGTCCTGACTCCCCTCGTCATACGGGGATTCAGAGCAAGCGGTTATCTGTCCAAGGACAGATCGTCACAGGCACAGCTCTCGTTCAGGAAGAACAGACTGCTCAAGGCAGGTGTTCTCTGCGGGATCTTCATGCTGATCGGCACAGATTCACAACAGATCGGACTTCTGACAGTAAGCGCAGGCAAGTCCGGATTTATCTCGGCATTATATATAGTTATAGTGCCGTTTTTCAGTCTGCTCGTAGGCGAGAAGGTCCGGGCGAGATCAGTATTCTGTATCACTCTTGCGATGGCGGGCTTCGCTGTTATGAGTCTGCAGGGCGGCCTCGGAGGAGCGACTGCCGGCGACTGGTGGACTCTGCTCAGCGCAGCGGGCTTTGCCGCACAGATAGTTACTGTTAATCAATTCGTGGATAAGGATAACGCGCTCGCCATATCCGCTCTCCAGTTCTACTTCTGCGGACTGGTGGGCCTGATAATAGCGATCGTCTTAGAGGCCCCTGCATTGGGCGCCATTACAGCCGGTATCCCTATCCTCTTATATCAGACGTTCGTTCCTACCGCTCTCGGATATACTCTTCAGATAATCGGGCAGAAATACACCGATGCTTCTACAGCAGCGCTCCTCATGAGTCTTGAGGCAGTATTTGCTGCGATCTTCGGCGCGATCTTCCTCAAAGAAATGATGTCAGTACGTGAGATCGCAGGAGCAGCGATAATCTTCGCAGCGACGATCATAGGACAGCGGGAGTAACACCACTAACACAAAAGGCATTATAAGCCCGGTCTGCTATTCCCGGCCGCAGGGCTGCGTTCGATCCTCGCCCTGCTCGATCAGACTGCATATATCACCTCTTATAAGGAGTGTTGCCTTGCTGTCTGCCGGCGTCGGCTCCTTATTGATAACTATGAGGTTCTTCCCCGTAAAGTAATCTATATATGACGCGGCGGGCTCGACAGAAAGCGACGTCCCCGCGACTATCATCGTATCTGCACCGGATATCTCCCTGCAGGCTCCGATGCCGGTGTATCTGTCCGGCGCCTCACCGTACAATACCACCCATGGCTTGATTATCCCTCCGCATCTGTCACACCTCGGAACTCCGTCAGATCCCATTATCTTATCCAACGGATAAGCAGCATCGCAGTCTATGCAATAATTTTCATGCACACTTCCGTGCAGCTCGTACACCCTCTTGCAGCCGGCTGCTTTGTGAAGTCCGTCTATGTTCTGAGTCACTATGCCTCTCAGCTTATCTGCTTTCTCAAGATCATAAAGCCACCTATGGACTGCGTTGGGCTTCGCATCCGGATAGACCATGTATTCCCGGTAATAATCATAGAAATCTGCAGTATGCAGGGCAAAGTAGGTCGCGCTGAGAATCGTCTCAGGGCTTAGTCCATGCCACTTGCCGCTGTACAGGCCGTCTTCGGATCTGAAGTCAGGTATCCCGCTTGCAGTCGATACTCCTGCACCTCCGAAGAACACTATCCTCCGGGATCTGCCTACTATATCCATCAAAGCGCGGTATTCTTCAGTCATGATCTTCCCTCAAATGTGCATTTATCTCTAACCGTTGATCAGATGGTCCAATGCCATCACTGACAGACTGAATCATAGCACATAACATCAGCGACCGCCAGCTTGCCTGCAGCAGGATCGAACCGGAAGACATTGTCTGACAGGATATCACACTCATCGACTATCACTTCGCGGTTAGCACACTTCAGCATCGCACTGAGTCTGCTCGCATCAGGAACGCTCTCTTCAGGGACAAGCAGCACCTCATGGATAGAAGACGGAACTACATAGTACGCGCCTCCGATCAGATCCGCTGCCTTCTCCATGACTCCCGGGTAGAACAGCGCTGCGGCGCCTTTATATCTGCTTGTATTAGTCAGGCAAAGAGGTTCTTCGCTCTCCCTGCCATGTTCAGAAGAAGACAGGAGCTCGGGGCCGGATGCATTCAAGGCTATGTCAGCAAGCCGCATGAGAACAGGCGGTTCAATAGAGATCATGTTCTGTAATGCAGCCGTGAACAGTTCCTCTGCTTCACATCCGATCATTTTCAGTAAACCCTTAGTTACAACGATCCTCCACTCGCTGCAGATAGATTCATCCTCGTTGATCTCTGCGATCATCGCAAGCCCGCTTTCCAGTTCGATATACGGCAGATCTGCCATATAGCTGCAATTTCTTGTAACATCTATAAGCCTCAGCGTCAGCCGCTTACGGATATCTTCGAGGCCCAGGCTTCCGATCATCGCAGAAGGAGGGATCGGAAACGACAACGCCTCTGTGACCATTGTCACTGCTTCGCGCCCCAGATCAGAGAAGTCTTCACCATTCTCATGCCGTCTGAACAGATCATCCATATACACATTCACACCTGCCCTGCTGCCTTTTCGGCTGATCACCAGCGCATGCAGGACACGATCATTGGTCTTGATAACTTCCCTGCTGTCCACTTGATACTCTTCTCCCCGGCTTTGTGCCAGATCTTCCGCTACAGTCCGCTTCATATACCGAATAAAATCCTGTATAGTCATATGATTCTCCTTTCAACAAAAAACGCCGGGAGAGTGTGCCTGAAAACACACCGATCCTGGCGCACATATCGTAAAGATCCCTTACATGAATTCCTTACGATGACTCTACCCGCGTCGTGGGTCCGGCCGGAAAAGGCCTCTATATTTTGTTTGGGTCGATTATACAGATTTCCTCTATTCGCGTCAAAATTGTTCTTCACGATATCCTGCGAAAAACGCACGAGCGGAAAAAATCATTCACAAAACTCATCTTCTATCAGCTCGCCGTCCTCGCTGACATGGATCACCCCTTGTGTTTCTAATTCCCGGCGGTGCTCCTCTTCGGCGCGCCTGATCACTTCATCCAGACCGGTCAGCGACTTGAAAGGAGCAAACTGCTTTGCCCTCTGTTCGACCGGCATCTTCGTTCTCGGTTTCTTCATTTGATATATTCCTATATTATCTCCACTATCTCCGGCTCACTTGCGGTGACCGCCGATCTGGTTGTTTCGCTCCCGCGTGGTCGCGGCCTCTTCCAGATCCATGCCCCTTATCATCGCGTCGCTTCCGTATTTCTTCCTTATGGTGTTCACAGCCTCCTGAAGAGCAGCATCTCTCTTCATTATCGCCTTCGTCTCAAGGAGCGGGTCTGCCATTTCCTTCTCACGTTTCTGCCCCGCAGTCCTGCCTGCCTCATCCAGTTCAGCCTCGGCAATGTCAAAGAGTGTCATCTGCCTGTCTGCGCTCTTCTCTTTGATGTCATTGAAGTTGACGAAGATCCTGCGCACAGGGTAGTCGGGATCTGTTATCTTGCGGTAAAGTCCCGCGACTGCCGGTATTATTATCGACGAGGCGTCAGTCATGACTCCGAAAGATACCGAACCATGCGTCATCGGCAGATTGAGTGCATTTGAATAGCCCACACTGATCGAGATGTTCCTGGTGACCATTCCGATGTCTGTCATTTCATGACAAAGCTGTTCAGTCATCTCTTTGACTATCAGCTCACCCTCGTCATTGTTATAATCCCTCATCAGGACCTGCCCGCTTGACAGAGATCTGCTTTTGTTCTTGTAGCCCTTGATGTCAGCGATCGTCGTCGGTTCGATCCCGTATGCGTGATCAATGAGCAGCTCCGCATCGATGCCGAACTTCCTGTAAAGCAGATCCTCATCTGCCTGAGCTATGCCCCTCATTGTCGTGATCCCGATCTTCTCCAGCTTCCTCGCTGTTCCGGGGCCAATCCGCCAGAAGTCCGTCAGTGGTCTGTGATCCCACAGCTTCTCTTTGTATGATTCCTCATCGAGCACACCGATAAAATCCGGCGCGTGCTTTGCCAGGATATCCAGCGCTATCTTGCACAGATACATATTCGTACCTATTCCCGCAGTAGCTCTGACACCGACTCTTCTGTAGACCTCGCCCATCAGCAGCTCGGCCATCTGTTTAGGCGTACACTTATAACGCGACAGATAATGCGTGACATCGATGAAAACTTCGTCGATGGAATAAACATGCATATCCTCAGGCGCTATGTAATCCAGATAGACTTTATATATAGCCGCTGCATATTCCATGTACAAAGCCATCCTCGGCGGTGCCATGATGTATTCAAAGCTGTCCGGTATCTCAAACACTCTCGCACGGCTACTCACACCTCTGGCTCTCAATGACGGGGATACTGCCAGACAGATAGTTCTGTCGGATCTCGTAGGATCAGCCACGACAAGATCCGTAGTCATCGGATCCAATCCGCGCTCCACACACTCCACCGAAGCATAGAAAGACTTGAGATCGATGCACAAGAAGGTCCTGTTTTCTTCATTATTATTTATAGCGTCAGTCCCCATGCCGTTTATTTAATTTCCCTGCGGTATTCCACAGGGGTCATTCCTTCCATCGCAGTAAAGTTCTTGGTGAAATAGCTCTGCGAGCAGAAAGCAAGCCTGTTTGCAATTACCGCCACCGTCAGATCTGTATCCTTGAGCATACGTTTTGCTTCGAGCATCCTCTCCTTCATGATGAACTCGCTGATCGTGATCCCCATCTCTTCTTTAAATACCGCCGAAGCATACGTTCGGCTCAGATTGACATGCTCCGCCAGCTGCGCGAGCTCGATCTTTTCGGTCAGGTGCTCTTCTATATATGTCATCATCTTGACTATACGAGGAGAATGGGATTTCTCTTTGAGGACATATTTCATCTTCGATGCAAAGCTGTGAGCCATTCCGTGGACCAGGTCATAGAGATCGGGAAGAGCTACGGCGTTATCAAACTCCGAGATGAATTCATCCCGGATATCATACGCGACCATATCCAGCAGTCCGCCCTGTATAGCGGCAAGACACATCTCCGAAGCTGCGCAGACAGATTCATAGTACATCTTGTTCATAGCTTCACTATACGATCCGCATCTGTTGTACAAAGCGGTCGGATATTCATAGTTCACCTCTGAAAGCGCTGCGACAGCATCCGTGTCTCCGGCAGTTATCGCGTCAAAGTATTTCTTCTTGCGCGCATACGGAAGGTATATCTGGTTCCTTCTCGTGCGGCTCAGTATCATGTTCGTTGTCTTTCTGTTTGCCATAGTAAAAAGGTAATAATCACAACATTTGAGCAGTATTTCGTAATTTCTTTATATAATTCGCAATAGAATTATAGCACACTAGCCTCTCTTTTAATACAATATATTCATCGAATGTGTTGTAACAGACCGTCAGTTCAGCTCCTTGGAGTAAGTTCTGTTTACAGCACGATTAAGGAAAGACTTCAGTCTACGGGGAGATCTTTCCAAAACATCGATATGAGATAGTGCTTTGAAGAAACGGCTATGCACAAGTCGAATGGGGCTTCGACGTGTACAGAGTCGTTTTTTCAATACCTCGTTTTCCGCACCGATGATCCGCTCGTTAAGCGGTACTCTTCTGTCCGGTAATGCCGGTAAACAAAAATCTTCCGGCTGCAGATGCTCTATCTGTGCCGGAAGATCATGTCGACTTTTCATAACTGTCGCATACCGTCAGTGTTTAGCTTTGTATGCGCTCTTCTTTTTCTTCCTGCTGCCGGAAACCGCCGCGATTATTATGAGCAGCAGAACAGCGGCTGCAGCAATTCCGACTATATTCCAAGGGATATTCTCCGGGAGTTCGAACGGCAGAGCAAAAGGCAGACCATTGTCTTCTTTTTCCTCCTCGGCCTCAGCAGGTGCAGCTTCCGCCTGATCCTCTTCCGGTGCAGGTGCAGCAGTCTCCTCCTGCTCTTCTTCTTCAGTTGCCCCCGGATCTTTAGTTGTCTCCGGATCCTCGATCGGTGCTTCGCCTGACTCCGCAGACATTGACTCAGAATGCGCATTCCCGCCTTCGTCACTTCCGTCTCCGGCCCACACAAACGCTGCTGTAAGCAACACAAGTATCAGCGAAATGACCAGGATCCTGCTGTTCAGGATGTTCTTCTTCATCTCGATCATCTCCTTAGCCCTTCTTGGTGGTTACTGACTTCTTAGTGCTCCATTTGGAGTAGTACTTCTTTCCGTTTTCTTTCTTGTAACAGCGAACCTGTACGTAATACTTCTTGCCGCCTTTAAGTCCGGTTATCTTCGTGCTTACTACAGACGGATCTGTGCTGAACTTCACCTTCTTCGCGCCGGACATTCCCGAATTAGTGCTGTATTTCAGCTGATATCCCTTTACGCTGCTCCTCTTCTTTACAGTTATTGAGAATCCGTTCTTGACTGCCTTGAGTTTCTTTATGGATGTCTTTTTGACAGTCACACTGTTATTGTTTACGAAAGTCTCTCCTGTTCCGTACAGCAGATCTCCGTTGACTGCTATATTAGCTGTTCCTATCAGCTTGCTGTCTTTGTATACGCCGAGCATCATTCCTGTTCTGACCTTGGTCGAACCGGATTTCTTAGCACCTTTGGCATCTATGACCGCAAGACTGTAATGGTCTCTGTAGCTCTTTTTGATTCCGAGAGAAGACAGGAGCTTGCTGACTGTTATATTCTCAGGAACATTTCTCAGATAGCTGCCGCAGCTGTTCTTGCCTATGAGCAACGCATCGCTTGCTGCTCCCTGTGCATCGGATGAGTCTTCTGATACGTCCATATCCTCAACCAGCTCTTCATCTTCGGAGTTTTCCGCAGTCTCACCTGATACGGCTTCAGGGTCTTCCTCAGCCACCGCTGCTGCCTCTTCATCAGTATAGATCTCGTCTTCTTCGGCAAGGATCTCTTCTACTGTTTCAGGGGCGTTTTCCTCAGGCGCTGCGGTCTCTGCCAGCTTCTCGAGTTCAGCATCGGTCATCGGTTCCTGACTTTCCTCTGCCGGAGTTTCTGCAGTTTCTTCCGGTGCGGAAGTATCTTCAGCGTTCTCCTCTTCATCTGCTGCCTCGTCCGTCTGTTCTTCTGCAGCTTCCTCTTCGGCATCGGTATCTTCTGCCATGCTTGAAAGGACAGGTGCGCTGACGCCGTCGAATTCAGATGCGTTCCCGATGAACAGATTTCCATTGTCATCGTAACACTTTTTCAGTCCAGGCCTTGAGATATATCCCGAGCCGATCGTGAAGGGTATTATAATATAGCCTTCATAATCGCCAAAGCCCTGGACATACGCATATGCCGTCTTGGTCCCCTTCTTGACATTGCTTATTCCGCCGATTATGTAATCTGTGCCCTCTTTGAGCAGCTTGCTGCCCGCATAGATCTCAAGCTCTGGCTCTATAGCGCCGCCTGTGTAGTTGAGCTCTGTGACACCGTATACATCGGTGACATTTTTCATTTTTGACTTCTTGTTAAGAT
>SVCR01000059.1 GCA_015058265.1 Clostridiales bacterium | reverse complement strand
TATGTCCGGATCATTTTTTAGTCTTCGATATCAGTCCCTTCCGTCCTTGATGATCTAATATCTTCCGGTCATCACGGCGAGGTCTCTGAACCACTCAGCCCGTTCACCGGCATCAGAATATGCTGATGTCACACTGCCTCCCGGTATCTGCCAGCTCCAGTTTCCTTCAGCGATCCCCGGAACATTCATCCTGGCATCGCTGTCCAGCATGAACATGTCCTGAAGCTGTACCATCGCCAGGAAAGAAGGACTCTTATATACTTCTGTGATTATTTTCAGAGCCTCTTCCTCTGCTTTCTTGAGGATCTCCGTTCTTCTCTCCTGCGCAGCATCCTCTCCTGCCCCATATCCGGTATCTGCATTGACTTCCGGGCCGGAACCTTCATCGCAGCTATTATCGTGCAGTACAGCCTTTCTGACATATCCTACCAGAGTATCATTGTCATGTGTTCCGGTATAGAATGCTCTCTTTGCAGCTTTTTCCTTGCTCATGCTGAGCATCTCATCTGATGTGAACTGCCATATATCCATACCCGGCAGGCCGGACAGTCTGATGAGATCCTTGACTCCGGCATCGAGATAGCCGAGGTCCTCAGCCAGCAGCTTTAGCTCCAATCCTTCCCTCTTCAGCATCCTGCGGATAGCTTTTACGAATCTCAGCCCCGCGCTGTGCTGCCACATGCCCTCCGAAGGTTTCCCTCCTTCAGGGATAGCATAATACTCTGAAAGTCCGCGAAAATGATCGATCCTGAGAATGTCGTATCTTCTCGCGCACTGTTCTATCCTTCTCATCCACCAGGAATAGCCACCCTCTCTCAGCTTCTCCCAGTCATACAGCGGATTGCCCCAATCCTGGCCTTCTCCGCTGAATGCATCAGGCGGCACTCCGGCGTGCACCTTCTGCCCGCCGTTCTCATCCAATCTGAATATTTCTTTGTTTCCCCATACATCAGCGCTGTCAGCAGACATGTACATAGGAAGATCTCCCATGATACTGATGCCTCTGGCCCCTGCGTATTCTCTCAGTCTGTCCCATTGCACACTGAACCAATACTGTTCATGTATCAGCTCGCTGATCCTGTCTCCGTATTCTGGTTCCAGCTTGTCAAGTATCTCCCTCGGATCTCCGAATTTATACTCATCCGGCCATTTGAACCAAGGCTCGCCGTCCATGACTTCCCTTACCAATGCATATGCAGTGTATTCGTCCAGCCAGCCCCTGTTTTCACTAATGAATCTTTCCAGCCCGCTATCATCAGGCAGTTCAGTGCGGTCAATGAAATTCGGGTCTCCTGCAAATGCCGAGTAGCTGCTGTACGGAGATCCTCCCAGTCCCGCAGGATTGAGCGGAAGCACCTGCCAGACCTTCATTCCGGCCAAAGCAAGATAATCTGCAAATTCTCTTGCAGGTTTCCCGAGAGCTCCCTCGCCCAGCGAACTGATATGGCATACTACGCCTGCGCTTCTGCCACTCATTTCGAGTTCAGGTTCCTTCTCCTGGAGACAGATGATCATAGCTGAAAGTCTGTCCATATGGATGACACCGAGTGAGCCGCTTTCATCAGGCTCAAAAACATCACCTGTCAACAGATCGATCGCATATCCGCAGCGTGCTTCATCAATAAATGACAAGTCAACATCCGACGGGCCGTAGCTTCTGTTGGCCAGAACAAGTATGCTCTCGATGTCTTCCGCTTCTTCCGCTTTGCCGGCATATGATCTTATGAAGGCAAAAACATCATCGTTGATCCCTTCTCTTCCGGAAAGAGGAATGAACTCACCATCCTTAAGAACAGGGTGTTCATCATATATAAGTCCAAGCATGCGGTAATGATATCCGAGATCGAGATTCTCATATCCCCACGGGAATCCGTTACGATTGAGCGGATCAACACCGCCGGTAAGTCCTGCCTCATCTCCGTAGTAAATACACGGAACGCCCGGCAAAGCGAACTGAAGTGCAGACAGGACCTTGACTTTGTTTACCGCCGACGGATAATCCTCTTCAGCCGCCATGGCAGTAATGATCCTCTCTCTGTCGTGGCTTCCTATCAGATTGAGCGCGCCGTAAAAGCTTTCCTCAGGATAGTTCTCCTTGAGGCTCATCAGCATATCACATGCTCCTTCAGAACCGATCGTATAGTTGATATAATCGAGCAGGATAGTTCTGAGCGGATAGTTCATAGTTCCGTCCAGCTCATCACCAAGCAGATAGCGGCGTCTTTCTCCATAGCTGATCTTGTTGCTCGCGTCCTCCCAGACCTCGCCGATCAGCAGAGAATCCTCGCCTGATGATTTGACTCTCTTCCTGACAGCCTCAATGAAGCTGTCGGGAAGCTCATCCGCCACATCAAGTCTCCATCCTGAAGCTCCCAGCTCCATCCAGTGAGCGATCACGCCTTGTTCTCCTGTTATAAGCTCTCTGAAGCCCGGATCGTTCTCCTCTACCTCAGGAAGATCATCAACTCCCCACCAGGACCTGTATCCGCATGGCTCATTCTCATCGAACCTGTACCAGCTCCTGTACGGAGAATCCTCATGCCGGTATGCCCCTACGGACACGCCTTCATAATTACCATATCTGTCGAAGTACTTGCTGTCGGAGCCTGTATGGCTGAACACACCGTCAAGGATCAGATGGATCCCTCTTTCCGCAGCAGCTTCCGCCAGTTCTTTGAATTCCTCTTCAGTCCCGAGCGCAGGATCCGGCTTCATATAATCAGCCGTATCGTAGCGGTGGTTGGATACCGCTTCGACCACCGGATTGAGATATATGGCAGTAACACCGAGCGATCTGAGATAATCCAGCTTGCTCTCTATCCCTTTAAAGCTTCCTCCGTATATCGGCCAATCCGTTACTCTTCCGTTCTCATCTCTTACATAAAACGCAGGCGTATTCCAGTCCTCCTGGACAAAGCGTCTCTCTCCGCCATTCCCGTATCTTCCGCTCTCAATATCTTTGAGGCATCTCTCCTTCCAGTTGTCATCTCTGGCAAATCTGTCCGGAAATATCTGGTAAACGATGCCGTCCCTGTACCAGGAAGGTACTTCTGCTGCTTTATATACTGTTATCTGATATCTGTGAGGTTCCGTCTGCCAGATGCAGCCCTCTCCTCCCAGTTCTTCATAGTTGTTTCCGTAATAGATGACTTCGCGCGAGTCATCCTCTTCGATCTCCACTGAGAACGCGTACCACAACAGACAGCCGGTCTCAGGCGCGTTTACAGTTATCTCATATCTGCCGGCAGCAGTCTGCTTCATGTCGACAAACTGAGGAACTGCAGCCTCATCTCTCCATAACAGGAGTCTTACATTTTCAATATTCTCCCCTTCCGCTTCGAGCGCAAGGCGGATCTCCGTCCCGGTCTGTACCGCACCGAACGGTTCTCTGTGATCTTTCAGTCTCGAATTATGATATACCCTCATTCATTTTCCTTTGCTTGTTCTGTATTTATATGCTCCGCAATACTGCTGATGCAGTATTCTGTCAGCATCGCTGTTAATTATACATTTCTTTGCATATTCAGTCCATTGAAATCAGTTAATGCGCATAGAAAAAGAGAGACCGGAGTGTGTTTCCGATCTCCCTCATACTGCTTTTTTATCCTGATCAGCCTGAAGCGGCATCATCTGCTATCTGCCGAGAAGTTTGTCGTACAGCTTTCTGTACTCTTCAGCGGATTCCTCCCATCCGAAGTGTCTTCCCATTGCGTTGGTCATGAGCTTCTGCCACATGTCCTTGTTGTCGAACCACAGGCTGAGCGCAAGGTCAACTGCATTTCTCAGACCGGACTTATCAAAATCTCTGAATGAGAATCCGTCAGCCTTTTCTCCTGCATCCCAGTAACCATTGACCGTGTCCTTGAGGCCGCCCGTCTCTCTTACAAGAGGCAGCGATCCGTAGCGCATCGATATCATCTGCGACAGTCCGCATGGCTCAAATTCTGACGGCATGAGGAATACATCAGAGCCGGCATAGAATCTTCTTGAGAGTGATTCGTTGAATGTGATCCTCGCCGCGAAATTCTCAGGATTCTTGTAAGCGAATTCACCGATAGCATTTTCATACTTGTAGTCACCGGTGCCCAGTACAGCCACCTGCATATTCCGCTCCGCGAATTCAGGCAGCAGCTCGGCTATAAGGTTTGCACCCTTCTGGTGCGTAAGTCTGCTGACCATAGCGAACAGCGGCACATCCGGGTCTTCTTTCAGCCCAAGCTCTCTCTGAAGAGCAAGCTTATTCTCGACCTTTTTGTTCATGCTGTTGCGGCTGTAATTGGTAAAAATGTTCTTATCAGTCTTAGGATCAAAGCTCTTGCGGTCGATACCGTTGATGATCCCGTACAACTTATATTTTCTGGAAGTGAACAGCCCTTCAAGCCCTTCTCCATACTGCACTGAACATATCTCATCAGCATATGTCGGGCTGACGGTAGTTACTGCATCTGAGTAGATAACTGCGCCCTGCAAGAAATTTACGTTGTCGTTATGATTCATCTGACCGGCAGCCGGTGTGGTCTGAAGGCCGAGGACATCTCCAACCATATACTTGTCATATTGTCCCTGGAACTTCAGATTGTGTATCGTGAATACGGTCTTGATGCGATCATAGAGCTCATCCCCCCTGTAGAGTTCTCTCAGGAATACCGGCACCAACGCAGTGTGCCAGTCATTGCAATGGAGGATATCGGGCGCAAAGTTCTTTGCAATATGCTTGATCGTCTCCAGAACTGCTGCCGAGAAGAAAGCGACTCTCTCACCATCATCAAATTCCCCGTATACACTACCCCTCTTAAAATAGTATTCATTATCGAGGAAATAATAAGTTACATTGCCCTTTCTGAGCTTGAAGAGCCCGCAATACTGGGATCTCCATCCAAGCGGTACCATGTAGTTATCAACATACCTCATTTTATTCCTGTACTCTTCAGGAATAGTATTCAGCAGAGGCAGGATGACGCGAGCATCATAACAATCGTTTTTGATATATGCAGGAAGAGATCCTGCAACATCTCCGAGACCGCCTGTCTTGATGAAAGGTGTTGCTTCAAAAGCAGCAAATAATACTTTGGTTTTATCTCCCATATACTCTCCTTATCCAGCGAAGAGGTTACCGCAATAATGCGGATGCCATATCAGATGGTCTTTCCCTTGCCGATTATGATCGGCTCTCCTCCGCCTCCATATATTTTGACTCCGTCATTGATAGTGACATACTTGTCGCAGATGACGTTGTCTATTACAGCATTCTCCCCGATCTCGCCATGCATCATTATGACGCTGTTCTTGACTACAGCGCCCTTGGCGATATTAACACTTCTGAATATAATGCTGTTTTCTACTCTTCCTTCGATCCTGCAGCCTGCGGAAATGATCGAATTTCTTACATCTGACTCAGGGAGGAAGAATGCCGGAGCTTCATCCTGTGTCTTGGTGTAGATCATCCTCTCAGGGTTGCAGAAGACCTCATTACGGATATCATAATCACACATATCCTGATTGACTTTGAGGAGATCAGCTGCGTTGTTGATCTTTCCTAAATATCCCTTGAACTCGAAGGTTCCGATATCGATCGTGTCAAGGTTATCTCTCAGGATGTTGATCATATCCATATAGTCAAGAGCTGTGAACCAGTTGATGAAGTCGATCATGAACTCCCTGTCTGCAATGAAGCAGTCCGTGAAATAATTCGACCAGCCGCTTCCTTCGTTTCTGATAGCGCAGACATTGCCGTCTTCATCCATATCCACGAAGTATCCTGTCACATCCTCACCCCTTGGCAGCTTTTTATATACCATGGTGATAGGATTTGACGAATTATGATGATACTTGATGAGCGGCTCGAAGTCCATATTGCATACATCACTGCTGCCCGTAAGAATTACATAATCAGCATCGTCTCTCTCGAAGAAATTTCTGTTTACGATCAGATCTCTGAGCAGGAATCTGCTTCCCATTGCCTGGATGCCATAAACCGAACCAGGCATGAGGAACAGCCCTCCGCTCTTACGGCCGAGAGACCACGGATTACCGATACCGATGTGGTCGATCAGTGATCCTGAATTATAAGGAGCAATGATCCCTACGGTAGTGATTCCTGAGTTGACCATGCTAGACAGCGCAAAGTCTATCAGTCTGTATCTTCCGCCATAAGGAAGCGAAGCCAGCGTTCTGTTCTCAGTCAGCGCGCCAAAACTGTCGTTGTCGTAATTAGCTGAAATCAATCCTATTGTTTTCATTTCCTGCGCCTCCTTATTAAATGGTCAGTTTTGCGTTGCCGTAGACCATAACATCTCCGTCAGCACTGCCGACATTAGTATTGTCATCAACGACAACTCCCTCATTTACTATAGCCTTAGTTATCCTGCAGTTCCTGCCTATGATCGCATTAGGAAGAACTATTGAATCCTCAACTACAGTACCATCCCCGATAACAGCGCCGCTTCCGATGATGGAATGCTTGACTGTTCCGTATACCGTGCATCCATTGCATATCATGGATTTGCCGATGTTGGCATTAGGGCCGAGGAACTGAGGCGGATAGATATTGGAGTTTGAGAACACTCTGCTGTCTTTTGTAAAGACGTTGATGTTGTCAACATCATCCATCAGATCCATCTGACTGTCATAGTAGCTCTTGACAGTTCCTACATCTCTCCAGTAACCCTGGAATCTGTAAACGATGAGATTCTTTCCCTCTGCCAGCATCTTAGGGATGATGTCCTTACCGAAATCATGGCTTGATTCCGGATCATCATGATCCTCAAGCAGAGCCTTGCGCAGAGCTTTCCATGAGAAGATATAGATTCCCATAGAAGCAAGATTGCTGTCCGGTTCTTTAGGTTTCTCGCTGAACTTGACTATCTTGTCCTCTTCATCAGCAGTCATGATACCGAATCTGCTAGCTTCCTCCCAAGGAACTTCAATAACAGAAACCGTAAGGTCTGCATTTCTCTGCTCATGTTCTTCAAGCATGAGATTGTAATTCATCTTGTATATATGGTCTCCGGACAGGATCAGAACGTTCTCCGGATCATACAGATCTATGAAGTCTATGTTGTGATAAATAGCATCTGCAGTGCCTTCATACCACTCTCCTCCGGTCTCACCGGCAAATGGCGGAAGGATATGTACTCCTCCGTCAGCAACAGCAAGATCCCAGGATTCACCTGTCCCGACGTAGCGATTGAGTATGAGCGGCTTATACTGTACAAGTATTCCTACTGTATCGATCCCTGAGTTGACACAGTTGGAAAGACCGAAGTCTATGATCCTGTACTTGCCGCCGAATGAAACTGCCGGCTTGGCGATACTCGAAGTCAAGCTGCCAAGTCTGCTTCCCTGACCTCCGGCCAGGAGCATCGCAATGCATTTTTTCTTCTTCATGATCTAGCGCCTCCTAATTAACATAAGAAAAGAACTATATAGTAACTTAATTGATAATAACTAACAGCTTTTATGTGCTTACCATACGTGATCATTCTCCCGGATGATCAGAGAACCTTCCAGATGTCTTCAGCATACTCGGTGATAGTCCTGTCACTGGAGAAAAATGCTGAATTTGCTATGTTGGCAAGTGACATTGCATTCCACTTGCTGTGGTCACTGTATGTCTTATCGACATTCTCCCAGGCCTTGACATAAGAATCAAAATCTCCGAGGACAAAGTATTCATCATTGCTCCTGAACAGAGCATCGTGTATACCCCAGAAATTATAATCGCAGCGTGAGAAGAATCCGTCGATCAGCTGATCAGTGATGCGTATAAGTCTCGGATCGGAATTGCGGACATCTACCGAATTGTAGCCGCCGTTCCTGTAATAGTTATCGACCTCATCTGATGAAAGACCGAAGATCTCCATGTTATCGTCTCCGACGAGCTGGTTGATCTCAACATTCGCTCCGTCCATGGTTCCGAGCGTCACCGCGCCGTTCATCATGAACTTCATGTTTCCTGTTCCGCTCGCCTCCTTGCCGGCTGTCGATATCTGTTCGCTGATATCTGCCGCCGGATAGATGAGCTGGGCATTGGATACGCAGAAGTTCTCTATGAATACCACCTTGATCCTCTGGCTGACAACAGGATCGGAATTGATCACGTCAGCAAGGCTGTTTATGAATTTGATGACTTCTTTAGCGAAAACATAACCCTGAGCTGCCTTGCCGGCGAAGATGAATGTATAGTTGTTGATCGGAAGATCAGGATTCTCCTTGAGTCTGTTATACAGATCGAGGATCTTGAATCCGTTCAGCAGCTGTCTCTTGTAAGCATGTATCCTCTTGACCTGAACATCGAATACTGAGTCCGGATCAATGTTGATCTCCATATGATCAGATATGTATTTCGCAAGCCTGACCTTATTCTCTCTCTTGGCATCAGCGAGTTCATCAAGGAACGCGCTGTCTTCTGAATACTCATTCAGCTTACTGATGCGGTCAAGATCCGACTGCCACTTGGTGCCGATAGTCTTGTTGATCAGTTTGGTCAGAGGAGGATTGGCCTGGATCAGGAATCTCCTGTGGCT
>SVCR01000058.1 GCA_015058265.1 Clostridiales bacterium | reverse complement strand
AAGGTTGCAAGAGCAGTTGCAAAGAAGGCAATGCTCCCTGCAGGTTACGGAAGAATCATCAACATCGCATCGATGTACGGTCTTGTAGGGAACAAGGTAGCAGGTTCTGCTCCTTATCATGCTGCTAAGGGCGGCGTTGTCAATCTGACCAGAGCCCTCGCTGCTGAGTGGTCTTCCAAGGGCATCAACGTAAATGCTATCTGCCCTGGATATTTCTACACACCGCTTACTAAGGAAACACTCGACAGTGATTTCTTCCAGGCTAATGCTAAGACCATGATCCCGGCAGAGAGATACGGAAATGAGGGAGAACTCGACACAGCAGCTATCTTCCTCGCATCACCATGCTCCAGCTATGTAACAGGTATCATGGTACCTGTAGACGGAGGCTATACCTGCATGTAGTCTGAATGCCGGTGCAGATCGGCAGAGCAGGCGTATGACCTGAATATACGCATATGATCAAAGCAGTTATTGAAGTAATTCAGTAACTGCTTTATTATTATGAGGACTGTTAAAGAATTATGGATTTGAGGAGCACAGCATGGAAAACAGCAGAATAGAGCATCCCTTCGGGCCTCTTTATAACTCAGACAGCAAAGTGCTGATCCTCGGATCGTTCCCATCAGTTAAATCAAGACAGCAGAATTTCTTCTACGGGCATCCTCAGAACCGGTTCTGGAAGGTCATAGCTTCACTGTTCGACAGTCCTGTGCCGGGGGATATACCTGAGAAGAGATCTCTGATACTCAATAATCACCTTGCCCTGTGGGATTCGATCGCGAGCTGCGAGATATACGGGTCTTCTGATGCCAGCATAAGGAATGTCAGAGCCAATGACCTGAGCCCTATCCTCAGCAGCTGTGATATACGTGAGATATACTGTAACGGGCGGAAGTCGCACGAGATGTACTGCAAATACATTCAGCCTGCTGCAGGGCGCAGCGCGGTATGCCTGCCGTCTACCAGTCCGGCTAATGCGCAGTGGTCGCTTGAGAAACTGACCGAAGCGTGGTCAGTCATCGCAGATACAGTACAAGGAAGATAAGTGCACGAATGGCACCTGAACGATCAGGATGTCAATAATACAATTGATCAGAACAGATAACTGCTCAATGAAATGGAGATAGACGAATGAGAAGCTTTGACTTTGAAAGTATCATAGACAGAACCGGAATGGATGCAATGGCAGTAGATGCACTGGGCAAGCTGGAAGGCTTTTCGCCTCAGCCGCCTGAAGAAGGTTTCGATCCGATACCTATGTGGGTAGCGGATATGAATTTCAAGGTGCCTGAATGCATCACTGACGCTGTCAGGAAGAGACTCGATCATCCTCTGTTCGGATACTTTCTTACCAGAGACGAGTATTATCAGTCTATAATAAACTGGCACAGAACAAGAAACGGAGTTACAGGACTGACTAAGGAGCATATAGGATATGAGAATGGTGTTCTCGGAGGTCTGGTGTCTGTGCTCAACGCTCTTCTGGAGCCGGGGGACAAAGTCTTGCTGCATGATCCGACATATGTAGGCTTCACAGGCAGCATAACCAATGCCGGATACGAGATCGTTCACAGCAGACTTATCCGGGATGAGGATAGTGTCTGGAGAATGGATTATGATGATATGGACCGCAAGATCAGGGAACACGGCATCAAGGTATGTGTGTTCTGCAATCCTCATAATCCGTGCGGAAGAGTATGGACAAGAGAGGAGATAGAGAAGGCTGCCGCTGTATATGAGAAGAACGGCTGCACCGTCATCTCTGATGAGATATGGTCGGATATCCTTCTGGACGGCAGGAAGTATACGCCGTTCCAGTCTGTAAGCAGATACGCGGCTGAGAATACCGTTGCGCTCTATGCTCCGAGTAAGACCTTCAACCTTGCCGGACTGATCGGCAGCTATCATATTATATACAATGAGGAACTGAGGAAGCAGGTAGATGCTGCCGGTTCCAGGAGCCACTATAACAATATGAACGTTCTCTCGATGCATGCTCTGATAGGCGCGTATTCTGAAGAGGGAATGGCATGGACTGACGCACTTTGCAAAGTGCTGTCTGATAATGTCGATTATGCATGCGGCAGGATAGAAAAAGAATTCACAGATCTCAGAGTTTCCAGGCCGCAGGGGACATATATGCTGTTCATAGACTGCAGTGAATGGTGCAGGAGAACGGGGAAGACGTTCGAGGATCTTCTCAGATCAGGCTGGCGGGTAGGCGTTGCCTGGCAGGACGGCAGGCCGTTCAGGAAGGGCGATTATATCAGAATGAATCTCGCTTTGCCTCTCAGCAGGATAGAGGAGGCATTTGACAGGATCGCAGAATATGTCTATTGATCGTATAGTGGTATATATGCGGAAGTGATACGAGATCGAGCTGACATTTTGATTCTTTGACACAATAATAGAGATGCGGAGATGGCACAAATAAAAAGCGCCGTCTCCTTTTTAATTCGGAGACGGCGATGTGATTTGACTTTGCTCTATTTGTAGAGCTTTTTCTGTTCATAGTAGGAAATGTACTCATCTCCCGAGAAATAGTTCTTGACGAGCTTGACGACTGTTCCTGAGAGCAGGAATACGCCGATCAGGTTAGGAATGGCCATGAGTCCGTTGAAAGTCTCTGCTACTTCCCAGATGAGTCCGAGATCTACTGTTGCTCCGAGGATAGCTACGAGAGCATATACGATGAGGAACGGCTTCTGAGCTTTGCTTCCGAAGAGGAACTCAGAGCATCTGGTACCATAAAGTCCCCAGCCGAGAACTGTTGAGAATGCGAAGCAGCACATTGCGATTGCAGTGAAGATGGATACCCAGCTGCCATATGTGTTGGTAAAGCCCTGGATAGTGAGCTCTGCTCCGGCAGGCTGTCCGTACTCGATCGATGCGCGTCCGCACAGAATGATCAGTGCTGTCATAGTGCAGATAACGATGGTGTCAACGAAGACTTCGAAAATTCCGAAGAAGCCCTGCTTTACAGGATGGTTGACGTCTGCGCTGGCATGTGCCATTGATCCGGTACCGAGTCCGGCCTCGTTAGAGAAGATACCTCTTGCGATACCTTTCTGAAGGCTGAGGAATGCACTCCCCACGACACCTCCGGTAACTCCTGCAGGACTGAAAGCACCTTCGAAGATGGATGCGATGGCGCCAGGAACGAATCTGTAGTTGATGACGATGACGCCGATTCCGAGAAGGATATAGAAAACAGCCATGAACGGTACCAGCTTTTCCGTTACCGCTCCGATCCTCTGAACACCTCCGATGAGGATAAATGCGATGAGGACTGCGAGGATGATTCCGATGATGAGATTGAGAGTCTTGATGCCGCCTTCTCCCATTACATTGTATGCTGTGAGTGCGGTGTCAATTGAAGTAGTGATCGTGTTTACCTGTGTGGCATTTCCTGTTCCGAAAACAGCGAGTACGCCGAATATAGCAAACATATATCCGAGCCACTGCCAGCGCTTACCGAGTCCGTTCCTGATGTAGTACATAGGACCGCCGACATATGTGCCGGTGTCATCGATCTCACGGAAGTGTACAGCGAGAGTTACTTCAGAGAACTTAGTGCACATTCCGAGGATAGCAGAGATCCACATCCAGAATACTGCACCCGGACCTCCGATCGCTAAGGCTCCGGCAACACCTGCAATGTTTCCTGTTCCGACTGTAGCGGCCAGGGCTGTGCAGAGTGCCTGAAAAGGGGAGATGGCGCCGTCAGCGGTCTGGTCCTTGCTGAAGACCTTGCCCAGAGTCGCTTTCATGGCAGTTCCGAATTTGCGGATCTGGATAAAGCGAGTCCTGATGCTCAGATAGAGGCCGATGCCGAGAATGCATATCATGGCAGGGACGCCCCATACGAAATTGTTGATAGCGGAGTTAATACTAGCGATTGTTTCCATGTGTTGCTCCTTATGGTTCTGAGTGTATTCGGAGCAGCAATTTACGATCATGCGCAGTTAACGCTACAGACAGAGCAGAGATATTAGGGGGTATCTCTGCGGAGAAAAACAAAAAGGGAATATGAATGCTAAATAACAGCATCATATTCCCTGTTCTTGCTACCTGAAAGTATTACTTCTTCGGTGACCGAAAAGCCGGTTCTCTCCAGAGCCTCGTCCACACTGCGTATGTTTACCTGAAAGCTTCGTATCTGAACTGATGAAAACAGATACTTTCTTCTTCGGTGCCGGCTCGTTGACTGTGGCAGATGCGGTGATCAGCAGTTGTCAACCGTCCAGTCTTTCCGTAAGTGCTTCATCCGAATAATTAACTTGCACCAGTAAACTATCATAAATTTGCATTTGTATTCAATGTTTGTTAAACTTTTGACTACTATGTATTACAAAAATACAAAAGGATTCAGTGATGCTGTTTCTTTTTCATATGCCTAAGAAGGGGGTTCTACACAGTTGAATACACAGAGAATCAGAATAATCCTTACTGCAATAGATTGCGGGAGCCTGACCAAAGCCGGTCAGCAGCTTGGGTATACCCAGTCATATCTGACACAGATCGTGAAGGCTTTTGAAGAGGAAGCGGGTTTTCCGGTTTTAGTAAAAACAAACAGAGGTGTTGAGCCGACCAATGAAGCCAAGATGCTGATACCCGCAATGAGACAGCTGATAAGCAGTGAAGAGAAGCTGGAGCAGGAAATGGCAGAGATCCAGGGGCTGCACAGAGGAACGATCAGGATCGGGACATTCGTGAGCACCTCTGTTTTCTGGGTGCCGCAGATACTGGAGTATTTCCAGAACAATTATCCGGAAGTAGTATTCCGTATTGAGGAGCTGGGACATGACGAAATGATAAGAGGACTTACAGATGGATCTATCGATATAGCGTTGATGAGTGATCCTGAAGGGAAGGGAAATATAGAGTTCATACCGGTCCTTGAGGATCCGATGCTGCTGGCTCTGCCGGCTCGGCACGATCTGACCCGGTTTGACAGTGTTCCGGCAGAAGAGCTCAAGGATTATCCGTTTATCATGACATATAAAAGCTATGACAAAGATCCTCACAATGTTCTGGAGCGGGCCGGATTCACCCCGGAGGTGAAGTACTATTCAAGAGACGATTTTGCTGTATTGTCGATGGTCCAGAGAGGATTGGGACTTGCGATCCTGCCGGAAATGACTATCAGGGAATTTCCGGGCGAATATGAGACGCGGGTTCTGGAACCCAAAGCATACAGAACGCTTGGAATAGGGATAAAATCGCGCGAAGATGCAGGTCCGCTCACCCGATTTGTAATAAAGTTCATAAGAGAGAGGATCAAGAAAGCGATCCCTGAAGAAACAACCAGACGATAAAAATAGAGCGAGCCGGCAGTTCATAATAGACTGCCGGCTCTTCGTTGTTCATCACAATTGATCAGATATGTAAATCAACTATTAGAGTACGTCTGGTGCATTCTTCTCAAAGATGTAAGTGATGATTGCTGATGCAACGATGATTCCGATTGCGAGTGACATAGTGTTACCTCCTATAATAAATCAATTTGTTTGTTCTTTCTGCGCCTTGTTGTTTGGCGCTCTTTTTCTCTCTGACAATAAATTAACACTGTTTTGGGATAATGTAAAATGGGAATTCTGCATATCCGGTATTAGTAAAGCTAATGGCAGGCGGATGCTTTGATCAGCAACAGGATGTATCACAGAGCAGCTATATAAATAGAATGAATTTGATATTGTCGCCGCGGAGATATAAAATCTACATTTAAGGGGATTCTTCCCGAACAGTATACGATTGGATTCAGACCGAAAGAATCTATTCCGATAAAAGTAATAATGTAAGAAGAAGGAGAAAGAAATGGAACTTATCAGAGAACTGCCGGCGGTATTTGAGGAATTTGCAGAAGCGAGAAGAAATGCGTTCGTAAATGTTAAAAAGGTCAAGGATCAGGGGATCCCTGTGATCGGATCATATTGCACATATTTCCCTCAGGAGCTCGCGATCGCAGCAGGAGCTGCAACAGTCGGACTTTGCTCAACATCCGGAGAGACCATCCCTGTAGCAGAGAAGGATCTTCCGGCTAATCTCTGCCCGCTCATCAAATCCAGCTATGGCTTTGCAAAGGCAGATAAGTGCCCGTTCTTCTATTTCAGTGATATAGTCATCGGCGAGAACACTTGCGACGGCAAGAAGAAAATGTATGAGCTGATGAGCGATTTCAAGGATGTATTCGTAATGGATCTTCCTAATTCGCAGAGCGAGAAGGGACTCGAGCTGTACAAGGCAGAGCTTCTCAGACTCAAAGCATATATTGAGGAAAAATTCGAGGTCACCATCACTGATGACGACATGCGCAAGGCTGTTAAGCTCGAGAATGACATCAGAAGAGCTAAGAAGGAACTCATCGATACAATGAAGAATGATCCGTGCCCTGTAAGCGGACTTGATATGTTCCACGTTCTCTACGGCAGCGGATTCAAATTCGATCACACAACCATCCCTGGAGAGATGAAGGATGTCAAGGAAAAGATCGAGAAAGAGTTCGCAGAAGGCAAGAAGCTCGACAAGAGACCTCGTATCGTAGTAACAGGATGTCCTATCGGCGGAGTTACAGAGAAGGTAATTAAGGCTATCGAGGACAATGGCGGCGTTGTAGTTGCTATGGAGAACTGCGTTGGAGCTAAGCAGTACGACAGACTCATTGATGAGGATGCTGAGGACATCTGGGAAGCAGTTGCTTACAGATATCTCCAGATCGGCTGCTCTGTCATGACACCTAACCCTAACAGATATGATCTGCTCGGAAGAACTATCGATGAGTACAAGGCTGACGGAGTTCTTGAGATGACACTTCAGGCTTGCCATACATACAATGTTGAGAGCAAGTCGATCGAAAAGTTCTGCACAGAGGAGAAGAAGGTTCCTTATTTCGCAGTTGAAACAGATTACTCAACAGCAGACGTTGCACAGCTCAACACAAGAATCGCAGCATTCATCGAGATGCTCTAATAGTTAAGGCGGTGCAGACAGCTCAAGAGAGTATGATCTGACGCAATCGGCTTTAATGACACAATCAACAGGAGCTCACATGGCCATGAACGGTCATGTGAGCTCCTTCATTTGTTGTTGATTCAAATTGCTTTAGACAATTGCTCTGAATGAGGAACGTAAGCTTTGGCATATACGATCATGCAGAATGATCAGGCATTTATGATCTCCAGATCAGGGCATGTCTGAAGCGCAGATGCAGGACCGATCACACATATGCATCCGTTTTCGGTCGCTTCTCTGAACGGCTCGATCCAGAACTTCAGATCGTTGATCCCGGTATTCAGGATCTCTCTCCTTATCCGTATGCGGTCTTCATCACTGAAGCCTGAGAACCAGAAATCATCAGCAGCTCTTCCTCTGGCGGCAGGTGAGATGAGAGGTTCGGTCGTAGCGACGGTCGATATTATGAAGCCGTCAGGAACGAAACCAGGATCGTCAGTAACTGCGGAGAGGAATTCCGGAATTCCTCTGTATGTTCTGACAGAACGTGCCGGTGTCGGATCCCTGAATGAATAGCAGATCAGGCTGCCTGAGCGATTGGCAGACACGTTGGCACCGTATGCGCCGCCTTTGACCCTGATCTCATTCCACAGGTATGCAAGCGACAGTATATTGGCTGCAACGGCAACGCTGCCCTGAGGACGCATGTTAAGCTCATTCAGATCATATGCGATCACTGAGTGAGAAACCGATGCAGGGATCTGTATACCGAGCTTCTCAGGAAGCGTTGTCTTGTATGATACGAATTCAGGTCGATCGGACCCTTTAGGGATCATAGCGGTCAGCCCGGAGATATCAGCCGGTTCAGATGCTGTGACGCTGATGACCGCGCCGTTCTTGACTACCGAGCGGGAGATCAGATCACGTGCGAACGAACAGAAGTCTTCGATCCTGTTGTCGAATTCGGAGCTCATATCGTGCATATAGCGTATGAAAGTGATGCCGTTGACAGCTTCGCCCGCTGCATCTCTTGATGAATAGTGCGATCTTGCTGCGCTGACTGCGAGCCTGTGACCGGAGGAGACAGCATAGCGCTTGCCTTCCTCATCGATCTGAGTTATCAACTCCTTCATAAGAGCTTTATCATCGAATCTCGTACGTGTCATGATCTCGATGAGGAGGTCTTCCGCGTGGCTGAGGTTCTCTTTAAGGACAGATGCGCGCGCCCTGAGGCAAGGTCTGCATACATTGTTATCATCATCCTTGGCGATTATATCTATGCCGAATGACATCGAACCGACATACATTCTGAGCTCATTCTGGAGCTCGGTGACAGAATAGTTTTCTGTCGGCAGATCCTTGTAGAATTCAGTGATCAGCGCCGCGGCAGGCAGTTCTTCATATTTGAGATCTGAAACAGGGAAGTAAGCGTTGATATAGACTATCCCGTTGGTAGCGACCGGATGGTAGATCACACGTATTCCTTCTGACTCACCGACATCTGTCCCGATGAGTTCAGGAGTGTCCTTGATGTCCTTGATATCGAGGACAGGGATCGTTGCAAGTGCTTCCTCGCTGTCCGGAGTTGCCTGCCATTCCAGGAGCTTGCGGTTCATTT